>NZ_CDWRCM010000065.1:12946-20955 GCF_977927585.1 Frankia sp. CcWB2
GGCGGGCACGTCCTCCCGGACGGGTGCCGCCACGGCCGCGGTGCGCGGCTCGACGGCCGGCCGGCCCCGGGCCGGCGGTGGCAGTACCCGGCAACCGGCAAGAGCCGCCACCCCCACCAGGGCGACGGTCACGGTCGGCAGCAATTCCAGGCCGGTCGGCGCCACGAGGACGATGCGCCCGGGTTCCGTCACGGGCGGGGCACGCGGGCCCGGTCAGGCCACGACGCGGGTACCCGTGCCCCCGTCGGCGTCCCGGCCTCCGAAGATGACGGCGGCGGTGCCGCCGTCCCGCACCGGCGGCACGTGAGTAGTTGAGTGGCGAGGTAGCGAGGTAGCGAGGTAGCCGATGATCGCGGAACGCAGTTACCGCTTCGGACCGCTGGAACGCGGCGGAGTCATGCTGGGCATGCGCTGGCCGCAGCTCGGCCTGATGATCGGCGTGATGCTGTGCGTGCTCGGGGCACTTCGCTCTCCACTCCTGTTCATCCCACTCTGGGTACTGATGGGAGTAATGCTCCTATTTGTTGCGTTCGTCCGGGTGGAGGATCGTAATCTCGACCAGTGGGTGCCGATCCTCTTCGGCTTCACGATGCAGAAGGTGACGGGCGAAACGGTGTTCCGTGGCGCGTTCTTCCGGCTGGGTGCCGGGGAGGACCAGCTCAGCCGAACGGTCCTTCCGGGGCCGCTGTCGTCGCTGGTGATGTTGTCCGTACCGGTCGGCGGCGGCCGGTACGTGGCGGTGGTAAAGGATGCCAAGCAGCAGACCTACACCGCCGTCCTGCAGGTGCAGGGTAGCCAGTTCGCCCTGCTGGAGTCCGGTGACCAGCAGGCCAGGGTGGACGCCTGGGGGGAACTGCTGGCCGGGCTGACCGCCGGGGGCGGCAAACTGTCGCGCATCCAGTGGTTGGAACGCACGCTGCCCGACTCCGGCGACCAGCTTCAGCGGCACTGGCGGGTCCGCGGGCATCACGACGACTCTTGGGCCGCCGACGCCTACCAGCAGGTCATCGACGCGGCGGGCCCGGTGGCGCAGAGACACGAGACCTACCTCTCGTTTCAGCTTCGGGCCAGGGACGCCCGGCGCGCGATCCAGCGGGCCGGGGGCGGTGACCAGGCGGCCTGCGCCGTCCTGCTCGGCGAACTGCGCACGATGGAGGCGGCTCTCGCCCGTGCGTCCATCAACACGGTCGGATGGCTGCCGCCACGGGCGCTCGCCGCGGTCATCCGCACCACCTACGATCCGTACTCGATCGAGATGATTGACGCGCGGGGTGGTGCGAGTACGGACCTCGCCGGGGGCCTGAAGGGGTTGGCGTCCGGCATCGACCCGGCGGTCGCGGGCCCGGTCCGGACCGTCACCGCCTGGGACCACTACCGCACCGACTCCGGCTTCCACACGACATACTGGATCAATGGCTGGCCGCGTGTGCCCTCCCCTGCCGCGTTCCTCGCTCCGCTGCTGATGGAGACGACCTGTCGGCGGACGGTTTCACTGGTGGTCGAGCCGCTGCCTGGCCGGAAGGCGGAGAAGGCGGTAAACCGACGGCGGATGGCACACCTCGGTGAACAGCAGATGCGGGACAAGGTCGGGAAGGTCACCACCCAGCGCGACGTGGCTGAGGCCGACGAGGTCGAACGCCGCGAGCAGGAGCTGATCGCCGGATTCGGCGCCTTCCGCTTCCACGGCTTCGTCACGGTCTCCGCCGACGACCTCGACGGGCTCGCCGATGCCTGCGGTGAGGCCGAAACGCTGGCCTCACGCAGCCGGTTGGAGATGGTGCGTCTCGTCGGCGAGCAGGATCAGGGCTTCAGCGTCGGAGCACTACCGTTGGCGGTGGGGGTTTCTTGAGCTCAGCACACGACGACGCCTCGGCCCGCGGGTACCCGGTCCCGACCGGCGGATACCCGACCGGCGGCTATGCGGGCAACGGCCATGCGGTGGGCGGTTACGTGCCGGCTGGCTATCCGGCCGGTGGAGCCGTGGCCGGTCGCCCCGAGCGTGCCGACAGCAGCCCCGGCGGCCCGGGCGGCCCCGGCGACGAGGGCGTCGACGGCGACTTCGACGACTTCGGCGACGACGACTTCGGCGACGGCGACTTCGACGACCCGCCCAGCTACGACGAGGCCGGTTACGACCCCGACGGCTACGAGGCGGCGGCCTACGAGGCCACGTCCCACGACCCGGGACGCGACGCCGAGGGCTATGTGGACCTCGGCGGCGGTCCGCGGCGGCAGCGCGAGGGACACATAGCCGCGGAGCCCCCCCGGCGCAGCCGGCGCACGGAACGGGCCGCGGCGGCCACCGAGAAGGCGGCGATGCGCCGGGCCCAGCTAGCCCTGCGCCGGGGCGCACAGCCGCCGCGGCTGTTCGGGCCGTTCGGCGGGCGGACGTTCCACAAGCTGCGGCTTCCCGCGCACATGGAGACGACGGCACAGATCGCCGGCATCTACCCGTTCGTCGTCGACTCCGGCTTGGCCGCGCCCGGCATGTACATCGGTCGGCACGTTTGGTCGGGGAACTCGTTCGACTTCGACGTCTTCGAGCTGTACCGCCAGCAGGTCATCGAGAATCCGAACTTCGCCGTGTTCGGCGCGGTCGGCTCCCGCAAGTCGGCGCTGCTGAAGACGCTGATCTCGCGGGGGGCGGCATTCGGCTACCAGGCCGCCGTACCCTGTGACCCGAAGGGCGAGTACACGCGGCTGGCTCGGCGCCTCGGCTGTGAGCCCACCTACATCGGGCCCGGCATGGCCACCCGGCTGAACCCGCTCGACGCCCCACCTCGTCCGATGGGCATCGCCGACGAGGACTGGGCCCGTGAGGTGAAGCGGGCTCGTTCGGCACTCCTGTCGTCCCTGATCGAGACGGCGAAGGGGGTACCGCTCACCCCGGCCGAGCACACCGCGGTCGACCTGGCTCTCGACGTCGTGACCCGGCAGATCACCGGGGCGTCCCCGGACCGGTGGGCAACCCCGCTCCTGCCGCACGTGCTGGAGGCGATGACGGATCCGACCGAGGAGGACTGTGTCAACCTCCCGATGACCGCGACCGAGCTGCGCGACGCCTCCCGGGATGCCACGCTGACCCTGCGCCGGCTCACGCACGGCGCGCTGGGCGGTCTGTTCGACGGGCCTACCACCTCCCCGCTGGACTTCGACCGTCCGATCGCCGTGCTGAACCTGGAGCGGGTCCAGGGCAGCGATGAGATGATCGCCCTGATCATGACCTGCGCGCAGGCGTGGATGGAAGCGGCACTCATGCGCCAGGACGGCGTGCAGCGCTACGTCGTCTACGACGAGTGCTGGCGGCTGATGCGGTTCGCCGGCCTCGTCCGCCGGCTGTCCGCCCAGCAGAAGCTCGCCCGGCAGTGGGGATGCGCGAACGCGATCGTTGCCCACCGTATCTCCGACCTGCTGTCCGCCTCGCCGGACTCGGTGGAGATCGCCAAGGGCCTGCTCGCCGAGACCGCGATCCGGATCCTCTACAAGCAGGCGTCCGATCAGATCGCCGACACGCAGGCCGCGCTCGGGCTCACCGATGTCGCCGCCGACCTGCTCCCCAGGCTCGACCCGGGCTACGCCCTGTGGCTGATCGGCGCCCGCGCCTTCTACGTCGAGCACGTCGTCGGCGACCTGGAGATCCCCGTGGTGCTCAACGGCTCGAAGATGCACGGCGAGGTCGACGACACCAACCTGACCCCCGACGATCTGGATCCGGCCGAGCTGGACCCGTCGGATCTCGGTCCCGGCCGGCTGCGCCGGATGGCCGACGAACTCCTCGACAACCGGGAACTCGAGAGCGGGGAGCTCGGGAGCGGGGAGCTCGTCGACGGCCCGGCCGTCCCACGGGCCGCCGGCCTCACGGGCGGGTTCGGTTACCCGCCCGTGGAGCCCAGCCCCAGCTCCACCAGCTGACGATCCCCGGGCGGCGCGCCGAGGGCGCGGCACCTGAGGACCTCGACGCGCCGGCAGGGCGGCCCCGTCAGCGTTGGAAGGTCACCCGCAGCACGGCCCGGGCGAGGGTGTGGAAGGTGAGGTTGAAGCCGACGACGGCCGGTGAGACCTCGTCGTTGATCTCTAGTTCCGGAACGTCGACCGCGTGGACGGTGAAGATGTACCGGTGCGGTACGTCGCCCTGCGGCGGCGCGGCCCCGCCATACGCCTTGGAGCCCCAGTCGCTGCGCACGTGATACGCGCCGACGGGCAGGCCGGTGAAGTCGCCGCTGCCCGCGCCGCGGGGAAGCTCGGTCACCGCCGCGGGGATGCCCACCAGGACCCAGTGCCAGAATCCGCTGCCGGTGGGCGCGTCCGGGTCGTAGCAGGTGACGACGAAACTCCTGGTCTCGGCGGGCTGACCGAACCAGGCCAGCTGTGGGGAGATGTCGGCACCCCCGGCGCTGGTGTGCACCTGATCGGACGGAACGACTCCACCGTCGACGAGGTCCGTACTGGTCACGGTGAACAGCGGTTTGGCGGGCAGCACGTCGAACGGGTCGGGGGGTGTACCGCGGTCGAGCAGGGACATCTACCATTCCTTCCGTTACGCCATTCGATGACATTCCCGAGACGGAACCGTCACCTGCCGGCTCTACGCTTCTCCGCGATGAAACCTCACCCGGAGGTGCGCCGGGCCGTCGGCATGCGGTTCCAGACAACCTGGTGAGGTCCCGGTGAGACTGGTCACCGCCATCCTGCGTCCACATCGCATCGATGACGTACGCACCGCCCTTGAGACCTTCGGTATTCAGGGTATGACGGTCAGCCAGGTGACCGGATTCGGCATCGAACTGTGGCGTACCCAGACATATCGCGGGCAGACCTTCCACGATGAGTCGGTGAGCGCCGTGCGGGTCGAATGCGTCGTCGCGGACTCCGACGTCGAGGACGTCATCGAGGTGATCCGGAGATCGGGCGGATCGGCGGCCAGCGGAGCCGGCAAGATCTGGGTTCTTCCTGTTGACGCCCCCGCCCGCGTCCGCACGGGGGAACGCGGACCGGACGCCTTGTGAGTGCGGACGCCTCGTGAGTCCGGCGGCGCCCCGGCTGCACCGAGGGCGACCTGGCTACGGCGACCCCGACCAGCAGACTGCACCGACCGTGACCAGCTCGGTTGCCGCGATCTCTCGATGGCCCCCCAAGGCCACAACACCACCCACCAATAGTGAGATGATCGTCATACAAACGATGCTTTCGGTGTGCGACCAGCGACTGTTCCCACCTTTGGGTGACGAGGAGAGGCGACAATGACCCGTTGACCCGATACGGTTGACGGGTCCCGGCGGGCGTCCCGCCGACTCCCCCCGTATCGGTGCGGAGCCCGCCGGGACCCGTCCTCGCGACTTGGCCGCATCACAGGTAACCGTCGCGCGGCCGCGATGACCACCGGGGTATCCCAATCAGCCCCGGTCAGTCCTGATCAGTCTCGCTCAGTCCCGGGGTCTGACGTTGATGAGCAGCCGAGTGACGCCCGCCGCCGCGGCGTGGCCGTACCGCGAAGGTCGCAGCCTCCTCGGCGACCGGGGCACTCCTGCCGAATTCAGCGGAGCCTTCCCGCACGGCACCGTTCCTGGCCCGCTTCCTACGGTGGGCCCGGAGGAATTCGAAAGCGATGGGAAGCACCGAGACGGCGACAATTAGAATCAACATCGGCTCAATGTTGTTCCGTACAAAATCTATCTTACCGAGGTAAAAACCCAGAACCGTGAGGCCGCAACCCCAGACCACCCCGCCCACAATGTTGTAGGTGATGAAGATGCGGTAGTTCATCCGGCTCACGCCGGCGATGACCGGAGTGAAGGTGCGGACCACGGGAACAAACCGCGCCAGGATGATGGACCGCGGCCCGTATTTCTCGAAGAACTCGTGCGACTGCTCGACGTACTCCTGTTTGAACAGCCGCGAGTCGGGGCGTCGGAACAACGCCGGACCGGCTCTTCGACCGATCAGGTAGCCGACTTGGTCGCCAGCCACCGCGGCGAGCCCGATCAGGACAGCCGCCACCGGCAGCGGGGTGGAAAGCTCGTCGCGGGCGATCAACATACCCACGGTGAACAGCACGGAGTCACCCGGGAGGAAGAACCCGACCAGTAGGCCGGACTCCACGAAGACGATCAACAGAACGACAGCCAGGCCCGCTTTGGCCAGGCTGTCCGCGCTGAGGACGCCAGGGCCGAGAGCGAGGGTGTTCGACGCGAATGCATTCACTATCGCGGGCCTCCGACAGGCTTCGACGACGGGTTGGACACGTCCGTGAGACCGCGGCAACCATCGAGGGACCGCTACCGCACCCGCCTGAGGACACCGTAAGGGTATCGAGCGATCTTCCGTCTCCCACCGGGCACCCGCAAGAGTGGCTCCACGGCGTCCCGGGCACGTCCCGGGCACGTCCCGGCAGGTTGCGGCAGGTCCGGTTACGCCCGGTACGTCCCTCATGGGTGCCCGATCATAGGTGCCCGAATCGTCCAGCGAAGCGATCCACCGCCAGTCAAGATCCGGCCGGCCCAGGCGGACCGCCGACGCGATGGCCGGATGTGCCTCATTAGGCTTAATTCGTGCATTATCGGCGGCCAAGCTTGGATCAGCAGCCTGTTGTCCCGAATGATCCGAGTGGCCCGCCGGCCTGGCCGGATGCGTTAACACCACGCCCCCGCGCTCCCGGCCGACGCAGTCAGCGCAGTCAGGGAGGCCGACACGACCGGCTGCGGGGGCCACCCCTGCCGGGGCGCACCGATGCCCCTCCCGTCCGGTCCGTACCCCGCTGCTCGCGGTCCGGCTCCTGCTCGGGCTGCTGCCCCTCGCGGCCTGCGGAAAGCGGGCTGGCGGCGACGACGGATCATCCCCCGCGATCAGTGCCGGCGGACCCGATGAGCGAGGTGCATCGTTACCACCGGGAACCCGCGGGGAAATTCTGTCCAGTCAGGTGGTCGCGCCGGCCCCGACTGGTATCCGGGCGTGGCGGGTGATGTACCGGTCCCACGCGACGCCGGGCGTCGACATTCCGGTGTCCGGGATAATCCTGGCTCCGGAGGAGAACGTTCCGGTTCCGCCGGGCGGCCGAAAAATCGTCGCGTTCGGGCATGGCACCACGGGCCTCAAGGATGCCTGTGCACCGTCGGCGGCACGACCCGCGCTGATCGCCGCCGCCTCGACTTTTCCGCTCGTCCGAGCCGGTTATGTCGTGGCCCTCACAGACTATCCGGGACTGGGGAGTCCCGGCGAACACGCGATCTACGTTGCCGAGCCGGAGGGCAGGGCCGTGCTTGACGCGGCACGCGCCGCCGCTGCCCTCAAGGCGACCGGTGCCGGTCGCGACATCGTCCTCTGGGGCTATTCGCAGGGCGGCCAGGCGGTGTTAGCCGCCGGAGCGATTGCCGCCGCCTACGCACCCGAGCTACGGATCCGGGGAGTCGTCGCAACCGCCCCCCTGGCCGACCTGCCGGCGTCCCTCGCCACCTTGCAGCACAATACCGACGGGGTCGCCTATGTCCTGCTGGCGATAATCGGGCTGTCCGTCGAGGACCGGACGATCAACCTGGACCGGGTGCTCACCCCGACCGGCCGGCGACTGCTGTCGATCGCCCGCGACCGTTGCGCCACCGACCTCACCAGGGCGAGCATCGGTACGTCCGTCGACACCGCCTTTACCGTCAATCCTCTGGATCATCAGCCCTTCGCAGCCGGATTCGCCCGGCAGCGAGAGGTGGCCCTGCGGAAGATGGCTCCGACCCTCGTTCTCCAGGGTGACCTCGACCTGGTGAACCGACGCACGGTGACCGACGGCGTGGTCACCGTGCTGTGCCGGAAGGGCACGACCGTGGACTACCGGCGTTACCCCGGCGCGGACCACGGCACCGTCCTCGGCGCATCGATGGCCGACCTCACCGCCTGGGTCGCGCAGCGCTTCGCCCCGTACCCGCCGCCGGTCACCGACATCTGCGAGATGCGCGCAGCCCGGTTCGGATAACCCGTCCCCGGCTAAACGGGCCCGTCGCCAGCTCACGGCTGTCCCCGGC
>NZ_CDWRCM010000065.1:21126-22313 GCF_977927585.1 Frankia sp. CcWB2
TGTATGGGCGGCCGGGGAATTGTCTGGCTGTGTCGGGTAGGGAAGGAGCGGTTCGGCCGCGGAGGTGATCGTGATGACAGAGCCGCTGCCGTGCCCGCCGGCTCCGGCGCCGGTGGAGGCGTACGCGTCCCGGTTGGATGGCCTGTTCGCCTCCCGGGCGCAGCGGCGGGCGTTCCGGGACTACCTGGTCGGTCTGCTGCTGCCGCGGGACCGGAACAAGACGCTGACCTGTCTGGCCGGGGCGGAGCCGGTGGTGGGCGCGCAGCACCGGGAGGTCCAGCGGCTGCAGTGGTTTCTGTCCGAGTCGCCGTGGGACCACGAGAAAATCAACACTCGGCGGGTTGAGCTGCTCATGGCGGCGCCGGCCACCCGGCCTCATCCCGGCGGGGTACTGATCCTGGACGACTCCGGGGACCGCAAGAGCGGGCACGCCACCGCGGGCGTGTCCCGTCAGTACATCGGTTCCCGAGGCGGCCCGTACCGGATCGGCGGGCCACTGCGGCTGGTCGTGGCCACCACCGACCCGGCGACCCGGCCAACCACCAGCACCTGGTACCTGGCCACCACCCTGCCCCGCCCGGACCTGCCCACCACGGCGACGTCGGCGTTCTCACCCGCCAGCTACGACGAGATCATCCGCCTCTACGGGCTACGCGGCTGGGTCGAACAGGACTACAAGCAGGTCAAGCACGAACTGGGCTGGGCCGACTTCCAGGTCCGCTCCGCCACCGCGATCGCCCGCCGCTGGACCCTGGTGAACTGCGCGTTCAGCCTGTGCTGGCACGACACCCCCACCGAGCCACCCACACCCAGCCCAGCCCGCAACCGGTCCGCAGCGGCACACCGCCGTCCTGGCCGGTCAACCTCCGACAGGTCCGCGCCTGCCTGACCCCGCTGTGCCTCCTGCTACGCCTCTGGCAGGCCTGGACCACCGCCCCGATGCCCCACCCACTCCGCGAACTGACCGACACGCTCGCCGCCGGACACCGGCTCCGCCTCTACCTACCCCCATAGATCACGGATCACGAACTGCCGATCACAACAAACCACCGCCATCCATGGGGACCGCCAGTTGACATCCTCCCCCGCGTGAACGCGAGGGATTCCCGGCGGCGGTCATGCCGCGTCCCGGGTGGTTGACGCTTCGCAGCCCGACGTAACCGCCGTGGCTCCACGTCCGTTCACGA
>NZ_CDWRCM010000066.1:0-722 GCF_977927585.1 Frankia sp. CcWB2
CCACCGCGCTCGCGGGCCGCCCGGGCCACCGGGCTCCCCACCGCCACGGCGACGACGCGCGGTCGCCCGGCGACCGGCCGAGGGGGCTCCCCCACTCTGCGCGGGCGGCGGCGACGTTACAGTCGTCACGGCGACTAAGCGTACGCGCTTCACCCCGATCCGATTACTCTAAGCAACGACGGGGGGCTCGTATCGCCGGAACCAGCGGGAACGCTCCTCGGCGCGGATCACTTCCCGGTCCGGGTCGGGTGTCCGGATCGGCTGCGTCAGCGGGACCGCACCAGATCCGCGGCCGTCTTCTCAGCCAGCGCCGCGATCCGGACAAGATCGTCGGGACGGGCGGAGGAGATGTCCAGCACGACGGTCTCGCCGTGTATCAGCGCCTCTCGCGCGCGGCACAGCGCCCCCGCCCACGCTTCCGCCCCGGCCCCGTTCACCTCCACGCCTACCCCCACGCCCACGCCCACACCTACGCCCACGCCCACGCCCACACCTACGCCCACGCCCACGCCCACGCCCACGCCATCCACATCCTCGGCGGGCCGGGAGACGGCGATGGCCTGCTCGTCGCTGATCGACCCCTCAAGGACGAGGCGGACGCGGCCGCGGCGCAGGTGGTCGAAGGCGATCGCGGCCAACCGCGCCGCCTGCTCGGCGGCGCCCGGCTCACCCTGGTTGTGCCGCAGACAGGCGATCTTGGCGTGGACGACCGCCTGGTAGGC
>NZ_CDWRCM010000066.1:1278-14500 GCF_977927585.1 Frankia sp. CcWB2
AATGTAGTGATGGTCCAGCGACACCGGATGCGTCTCGGCGGAGAACTCCCGGTACCAGGCCAGGAACCGGCGCGCCTCGTCCGGCGCGCCGAGCCGCTCCAGGTCCATCGCGAGGCACGCGGCGTCGGCCAACACGTCACCGATCCGGCCCTGCCGGTCGGACGCCAGGCAGTCGATCACCCGTACGCCGTCGGACAGGCAGAAGACGTGGTCGGCGATGAGATCGCCGTGACCGTCCCGGATCCGGCCGGCCCGCCGCCGCTCAGCCAGCAGCGGAGCCCGCCCGGCGAGGTAGCGCAGCGCGAGTCGCTCGATCTCGTCGACGACATCGGCGGCCAGGACCTCGCCGCGAAACGGCGCGACGGCGCGCAGCAGGTCCAGCCAGCGAGCCTGCATAGCCGCCAGGCTGCCCGCCGCACCGATCCGGGCCGAGGTCTCGCAGCTCTCGTGGAACGCCGCGAGTCGGCGCGCGAGGTCACGCAGCTGTTGATCGACCCACCCGCCCCGCTCGACCAGCGTCGTCAGGCGGCGCGCGACGGGCAGCCGACGCATGACGACCATGTGATCGCGCAGGAGGTCGGCCTCGTCGCGGACGTCCGCGACGGCGAGGTACACGTCCGGCGCCAGCCGCCGGTTGAGGGCCACCTCGGTCTGGCAGGCCTCTTCCCGCGCCTGCCGCCGTCGCAGGTCCACGGATCCGGCCATGACGGGTTTGGGCATCTTGTAGACCCGCTCGCCCACGAAGAACAGCAGCGCGGTCGTCGTCTCCACGGTGTGCAGCGTGGGGGTTGGCCCGCCGAGGAAACTCGGCGGAGCGGGAGGGGTCAGAGCGGTCTCAGCGGTCAGAACCTCTGCGGCGGACATGATCTCTCCCGGAGGCAACGGAGAGTAACAGGGAGTAGACGACGGTTGGCCAGGACCCGCAGGGGTCCGGCGGCGGTGTCGTCAACGGTGCCCTGCCGGGACGGACCAGCCGATCCGCCGGATGTCACGCCCGGATGGCCGTTCGGCCCTCACCGAGTGGGCCGAACGGCCGTGCCGAGTATGCGGGCGGCGACGATCGCGACCCGCTGCCGGCTCCGGGCCGGCAGGCTCGCCGGGGGTCAGGCCTCGCGGAGGGACTCCAGGAAGAGCAGGGTCCGCGCGGCGACGCTGCGACGCCCCGGACCCGTCAGCACATCGTGGCCGCCCGGGACGACCACGAGCTCCGCCCGGGACGCGGTGCGCGTCGTCATCCGGATCAGGGGTAGCGGGCTGACCTTGTCCTGCGCACCGTGGATGAGCAGGATCGGGAGGTCGGGCAGGGCACGCGGCAACGGTTCCTCGATGGCCACCCCCGCGACGGGAACCTGCAGGAGCGGCAGGCCGACCAGGATCACACCGTCGGGGCGTACCGCAGGGGAGGCGGCCATCGCCAGCGCCGCGAGGGCCCCCGTGTCGGAACCGAGGAGGACGAACGGGACGCCCGGCACCCGGTTCTCGGCCACCGCGGGCACCCGGCGGCCACCGTCGGGAACGACGGTCACCAGGTAGCCGTCCAGCGCGAGCCGATCGGCGAGAAGGTGGAACGGGCCGGCCTGCTCACCGCGCCCGAGCAGCACCGCGACCACCGCGCGCACATATTCCCCGGGTGCCCCGCCGGAGGCGGGAGAGGGCGCCGGGAGCCGACGCGTCGACGGAACCGGGATCGCGGCCGGGACGGCAGGGGAGGCCGGAGAGACGATCGACGCCGGAGAGACGGTGGGTGCGGTGGGTGTCGCGGCCGGCCTGCCTGCGGTTGGCGCGACGGAGCTGCCCCGCTGCGGACCGACGATGGCGCGGGCGCGGGATTGCCTGCCCGCCGCGGACGAGGTGGGCGAGGCCATCCGTAGATCATCGACGGACAACTGAGTGGTCGGCGACGGCATCGGCGCCAGATCTCCTTCGGACGGAACGGATCGTCGCGGCAGGCGGGCCGGACGTGCCGCGGGCGCGGCGTCGAGGCGACATCAATCGTTGATCTCGCCTCGGAGACCAGGAAAGGGCTTGAAGAGTAGGAGAGGGAAGGTGTCCGGCCCGCCGATGATCGGTCCGACGGCCCGGCGACCGGAGTAACACGCGGCTGCCGCCCGCCACGAGGCGAGGACAACGGCGGCCTGGACATCGCGGCGGCCGTGCTCGCGAGTCGTACGGGGTGACCAGCAGCGGCGACGGGTGGTTCTTCGACGGCGGTACCGCTGCGGTCGGTCTCGGGAGCCGGCCCCTGGGCAACGACCACCTGCCGCACGTCGCCTGCCGGCGAACGTCAGGAGCCCACCGGGAGGCGGAGGATGCCGGACCACTGGCCGCCCGCGGCCGGGACGGATCGCTCGGCTCGGGGCCGCCGGCAGGCTCGGGGCCGCCGGCAGATCAGCGACAACGTCGCCAGGACGACGGCGACGGGAGGATCTCGGACTGGCGTCGATCGGGCCGGAGCACGTCCACGAACATGTCTACTACCCTGCGTAGCGAGAAGGGAAGCCGTCAAGCCGTTCACGGTGTGTCGTATATCACTCCACGACACGCCGGCCCGACGCTGACGTGACGTCGACCGAAAGGTGTCCGGTCGGCCAGACCGGCGGCAAGGCCAGCCGGGAAGCCGGCCGCGAAGCCGGTGACCGGACCTCGTGGACCCCGCCCCGAAACACCGGAAAATGACGACAAGGGCACCGCCGGAGGCGCTGCCCTTGTCATGATCCGCGCACATTGTTCGTGCACGTTTAATGATCAACTATTTCGGTTCTCCGGGCACGGTCCTGTGCGTCGGGGAACCAACCCGCACCACGGTCAGGCCGCCGCCGCGCCCTTGGCCTTCACGAAACGGGCAGCCACGTCGGCCCAGTTGACGACGTTCCACAGGGCCGCCACGTAGTCGACCTTGACGTTCTTGTACTGCAGGTACCAGGCATGCTCCCAGGCGTCGAACACGAGCAGCGGGGTGTTGCCCACGCCGACGTTGCTCTGGTGGTCGTACACCTGCTCGATGAGCAGACGCTGCGCGGTGGCGTCGTAGGCCAGGACGCCCCACCCGGAGCCCTGCACCGTGGTGGTCACCGCGTTCAGTTGCGCCTTGAAGGCGTCGAAGGAACCGAAGTCGGCGGCGATGGCCTCACCGAGCGCACCGTCCGGCTTGTCCCCGCCGTCCGGCGAGAGGTTCTCCCAGTAGATCGAGTGGAGAATATGCCCGGAAAGGTTGAAGGCGAGCGTCTTCTCCAGGCCCACGATGGCACCGAAGTCGCCCTTGTCGCGCGCTTCGGCGATCTTCTCAAGAGTGTCATTGGCACCCTTGACGTAGGTCGCGTGGTGCTTGTCGTGGTGCAGTTCGACTATCTGCCCGATAATGGACGGTTCCAGAGCACCGTAGTCGTAGTTCAGGTCCGGCAGCGTGTACGTCGCCACTAGCGCACGATCCTTTCCATTCATAAGGAATTCATCCGAGGAGTCCCGTGCGGAGCTCTCGGAGGTCAGATGGGCGGTGCGATGGAGCCGGCGGCCACCCGGAGCGGAGGGGGCGGACAGGACCCGGCGATGCTCATCGGCCCTCCCCCCTCCTCTCCCGCGGCACCGCCTCGACGGCACCCTGTGGACGGTCGGCTTCGCTGCTGCAATCCTCCGCGCGATCCCCCGACTGGACACTATCGCCAGTCGGATGGGGCTTGCATGGCGAGACCCGACACCATGACACTCAAAGGATCGACCCGTTCGCAGCGCCAACAACAGTGCGTAACGGTGAGGAAACGAAAACGGGATTACTCCGCCATTCCTCGCCACCGCCCATTACCTTCCGCTACTCCTCATGGATCTGTTGGGCGAGGTAATGGGCCGCACCAAGCTGGGAGATCAGCTCCAGCTGGGCGTCGAGCCAGTCGATGTGCTCCTCCTCGGAGACGAGGATCCGCTCGAGGAGCACGGCCGATCCGACGTCGCCCCGCTCCCGGCAGAGTGCGACCCCCCGGCGCAGCAGGTCAACCGCCTCGAACTCCCCGGACCGGTCCACCTCGAGCTGCTCGGGCACCGTCTCCCCGATACGCAGCGTGTGCAGACGCTGCAGGTTCGGCAGACCGCCGAGATACAGCACCCGCTCGATGAGCTGATCCGCGTGCTTCATCTCGTCGATCGACTCGCGATAATAGTGCTCGGCGATCCGCCGATATCCCCAGTTACGTTGCATACGACTGTGCAGAAAGTACTGGTTGATGGTCGTGAGCTCGTTCGTCAGCACACTGTTCAGAATTTCGATGATTTCCACGTCACCACGCGTCACCATATGACCTCCACCTCCTGTCGGACATCGCCGGCCGGACGCCGCTCGTCATCATACCGAGGGAGTGCCCCGTCCCGCACCGCTTGATCGACCCGCCGTGGCGCCTCAACCAGCGGCGATGACCTCCGACGGTCCGCGCGAGCCGACAGGCGGAACCTCCAGCGGACAGCACATCACACGGATACGGATTTCGCAGCGAACCTGAACCCGCACCCCTCACATCCGCCTGAACGTAAATGCAGGTAAGGTTTACTGTAAGGTAGAAATCCCGCACGGAGGAAGCGTGCGGGAAACGTGCGGGAAACGTGCGGGAAGCGTGCGGGAAGCGTGCGGGAAGCGTGCGGGCAGCGTGCGACGGACCGTCATAATCATGGCGTCATTTCCCCGCGACGACTTCGTGCCGGCCCGGCGAGCCCCTGCCGGCACGCTTCCGGCAGTCGGTTCAGTGCCGACGGTGGCGGTCAGTGGCGATCGGTGGCGGTCCCGGCGGCCGGCGTCTCACCACATTGGACGACGACGAATCCCCCCCCGGCCGGAGTACTCGATCTGCGCGAGCTCCCCCGAGCTACGCCCCATGAGGTTGCCTATCTTGAACGAGGAGACCACCCGGGTACGTATGCCCGCCGTCCAGGCGACCGCGGCATCCCGGTCGACGCAGACCGGCTCGTCCGTCGACAACACCAGGGGAGCGCCCAGGCACAGCACGGCGACGCCGCCGCTGCCGGAAACCTCGGTGTTGAAGATCCCACCGGCGATCATGGCGCCGATGCCACCGGACGTCGTGGTGACCTTGTAGCGGATGCCGGACTCCAGCGCGAGCAGGCTGCGGCCGTTGACCGTCAGGCTGTCGTTGTCGAGCGTGAAGACCGAGATGTGGCTTCCGGACTCGGCGAACCAGACGCTTCCGTGGCCGGCGACCCTCATCAGGTCCTGGCCCTCACCGGTAACCGCCCGCCGCAGGAATCCACCGACTCCCTGGCCCTTGTAGGCGAAGTCGACGCGGCCGCGATAGGCCACCATGCCTCCCTGTTTGGCGTACATCTCGCCGCCGTCGAGGCGTACCCGCAGCATGCGATCGCCCTCTTCCAAGGCGAACGGGGGGCCCGCGGCGGGGCCCCCGCGAAGGTCGCGAGTGGCTGGCTCATGGCCTCCATTCAACGCCCATCCACACCCGTTCGGGCCACACCGGTGGGAATACCGACGGGAGTATGGCGGGTAGACCGGCACCCGCCCGTCAGAGCAGCATCAGCAGCATCGCGCCGGCCATGACCAGTCGGGACGTGGCCGATGTCACCGGCGGCGTGTGGGTCACCCAGCCCGGCCTGCCCCTGCGGACCAGCGGGCCACCGATAGCAGCCAGCACCGCCACAGTGAAGATCACCGCGAACCAGTCGGTCAGATTCGTCAGACCGGTCGAATCACCGACCGGCCACCTGTCCGCTCGGGCCATGTACGCCATCGCCAACCCCTCGATGACGAGCATCGAGCAGCAGGACCACCGCGACGGCTCGCAGGTCGGGTCCGTCAGGACAAGCTCGCAGGTCGGGTCCGTCAGGACAAGAAGGAAGAAGACGCCGGCCAGCGCCAGATAAGCGACGGCGAACACCACCGACGACGTCATCCAGCGTGGGCCGACGAACATGACGGCCATTCCCGCGGCCACCACCGTGTGCCCAATCTCGGCCGGTGGGTACACGGCCCTCCGCCGGGCTCGCACAAGCGCGTCGGCGAGACGTCCGGCGTGGAACATCGCCAGCAACACGCAGGCGACCGCGGCAACGACGGCCACCGCCTGTGGTGGGGCCAGTGCGTACGCCGCTGCCGGGTGGTGGTGTGTCACCGATCCGCGGGTTCCCGTCCAGGCTTCCGTCCAGTTACGGCACGTCGCACGTCAGCTCACGTCCAGGGCGAGTTCGGCGTCGACCAGTGCGGTGATGCTGCCGGCACGGGCCTCGTCGACGATGGCCTGGAGCTGTTCGACACTCATCTGGATCCGCTGGCCGAAGTCATCGGTCAGCACGATGCGCCGCTCCGCCGGAGCCTCGTGGTCGACGAAGAGCTCCGGGCAACCACAGTTGCATTTTCCGCAAAAGGTCAAAATGTGACGTTCGCGAGTAGATCCGGACATGCCGTCTCCCGGGGTAGCGGACCAATCAGGAATATCAGTCTAAGATCCTCTTAGGGAAACGTCTGCGCGTTTACCGGATTCCGGGGGCACGGACACGGGGCGCAGTCAGGGCGCCCGCAGTCAGGGCGCGCGGTCAGGGGCCGGGGGACCCCCGGCGGAGTCGTCCGGCAGCCCACCCACGCCACCACCGGACGCGCCACCACCACCCACGACACCACCGGACGCGCCACCGGACGCACGGTCGCCGGTCACGCCAAAGGCCCCGGGCCCCATGTAGGGATACACGTGGTCGGCAGGCGGAGCGAGATTCTCCTTGATCACCCGTGGGCTGATCCAGCGCAGCAGGTTCTGCGCGGAACCGGCCTTGTCGTTGGTGCCGGAACGGCGAGCGCCGCCGAACGGCTGCCGGCCGACCACGGCCCCGGTCGGCTTGTCATTGATGTAGAAGTTGCCGGCCGCGAAGCGCAGCACGTGTTCGGCGCGGGCGATCGCCGAGCGGTCGGTCGCGACGACGGCACCGGTGAGCGCGTAGGACGAGGTCCGGTCGATCAGTGTCAGCACGTCGTCCCAGGCCCCCGGCCGGTTGTCGTCGTAGACGTGAACCGACAGGATCGGGCCGAACAGCTCGCGGGTGAACCATTCCCGCCCGGGATCGGTGCCGAGCAGCACCGTCGGCCGGACGAACCAGCCGACAGCGTCGTCGCACTGTGCCCCGGCGAGAACGGTGACGGTCGAATCGCTGGCAGCACGGGTGCATGCGGCGGCCAGGCGATCGTAGGCGCGCGCATCGATGACCGCACCGGTGAAATGGTCGAAGTCGCTGACGTCCCCCACCGACAGTGCCTCGGTCGCGGCGGCGAGTTCGGCGTCCAGGCGCCGCCACAGGCTTGCGGGCAGGTACGCCCGGGAGGCCGCCGAGCATTTCTGGCCGCTGTACTCGAAGGACCCCCGCAGCAGCGCGGTACGCAGCACGTCGACGTCGGCCGAGGAATGCGCCACCACGAAGTCCTTGCCACCGGTCTCCCCGACGATCCGCGGATAGGAACGGTAGCCGTCCAGGTTCTCGCCGACCGCCCGCCACAGCCGGGCGAAGACGGCGGGAGAACCGGTGAAATGAACGCCGGCCAGATCCGGGTCGGAGAACACCACGTCGCTGACCGGTTCACCCGAACCGCCGACGAGGTTGATGACGCCGGGCGGCAACCCCGCCGATTCCAGCAGCCGCATCAGGAAATGCGCGGCAAACGCCTGCGTGGGAGCCGGCTTCCAGACGACGGTGTTCCCCATCAACGCCGGCGCGGTCGCCAGGTTCCCGGCGATGGCGGTGAAGTTGAACGGGCTGACCGCGTAGACGAATCCCTCCAGCGGACGCAAATCCAGCCGGTTCCATTCCCCGGCCCCGCTGGCCGGCACGTCGGCCAGCAACTCGGCGGCGAACATCACGTTGAACCGCCAGAAGTCGATCAGTTCGCAGGCGGCGTCGATCTCCGCCTGTTGGCAGGTCTTCGACTGGCCCAGCATGGTGGCCGCGTTCAACGTGTCCCGCCACGGGCCGGAGAGGGCCTCCGCGGCGCGCAGGAGCACCGCGGCCCGTCCCGCGAAACCCAGATCCCGCCAGCCGGGGGCGGCCTTCTTCGCCGCGGCGACCGCCTCGGCCGCGTCCGCGTGGGTGCTCTCTCGCAGCGTTCCGAGCACCCGCCGGTATGCATGAGGCTGCACGACGTCGCGGGCCGGGCCGCCGCCGAGATGCTGGTGTCCCCCGATCGTGTTGGTCAGCTCGATATGTTCACCGCCCAGCCGGAGCAGGGTCCGCCGCAGACTGGCACGTTCCGGGCTACCCGGGGCGTAGGAACGGACCGGTTCGTTACGCGCGACCGGAACCGTCACCGGTCCGGTCGCCACGCGCTCTGCTTCGTCCCGCCGCACGCTCCGTCCCCCGTCCAGCCTGCCCGCGTCTCAGCCGGCCCGCATCCCAGGCCCGCCCATAATCCCAGGCCCACCGCATCCCAGGCCCACCGCATCCCAGGCCCACCGCATCCCAGGCCCACCGCATCTCAGGCCCGACTCCGGAGCGCGCGAGCGGCGAGCAGCAGGTTCGTGGGTCTCTCCACCAGCCGCCGGGTCAGGTACGGCACGCAGTCCGCCCCGTAGGGCACATACACCCGCACCGTGGCCCCGGTCGACGCCAACCGCCGCTGCTCGACCGGGCGTACCCCGTACAGCAACTGGTATTCGAAGGTCGCGGGCAGGCGTCCCACGTGCTCAGCGAACCGGCCGGCGAGGTTCAGGAGGGCGGGGTCGTGAGTGGCAATCATGGGATAGCCCGATCCGGTGAGCAAGATTCCCAGACAGCGGGCGTACGCGGCGGCGACAGCCGGACGTCCCTGGTGGGCTACGGCGGGCGGTTCGCGGTAGGCGCCCTTGCACAGCCGCACCCGTGACCCGTCGGTGGCGAGGTCACGGCAGTCCGTCTCGGTGCGCAGAAGCTGCGCCTGCAGGACGGCGCCGACGGAGGGGAAGTCCCGACGCAGCTCCACCAGGGTGTCCAACGTCGAGTCCGTGGTGGTGTGATCCTCCATGTCCAGGGTGACCGTCGCGTTCGCCGCCGCTGCCCGCGCGCAGATCTCGGCGGCGTTCTCGTACGACAGCTTGCGGCCGTCGCGGGGCACGGCCTGACCGAGCGCAGACAGCTTCACCGAGACGTCGAGACCGGCGGCGATCCCCGCGCGGTCGGCGAGGTCGAGCAGCCCGAGGTAGGCCAGCAGGGTGTGGGCCGCGTCCTCCGCACGGGTGATGTCCTCACCGAGCAGATCCACCGTCGCCAGGAGGCCGAGGTCCGCAAGTCCGGCTACCGCGGCGACCGCGTCCGCGTCGGACGGGCCGGCGACAAAGCGATCGATGATCCCCCGGGCAAGGGGGGTACGTGTGACGAGCGCGCGGGTGAGCGGATGGCGGGACACGGGAGGCATCAGCTTTTGGATCATATCGATCGTCCCCTGAGGCGACGTGACAGAATAGACGTGACAGAATAAGTGTGATCCGAAGCTTCACGTAAGCTCGATGCTCTGTCCAGCCTAGCGGCGCGGAATGCCGCGCCGGCTCAGAGTGCGCCGGCTCAGAGGCGACGCAGGCCGGCGAGTACCCGGTCGAGCAACTCGAGCTGCGGGGCTCCCGTCGGCATGGTGAGCTGGGAGATCTCCACCAGGCGGTCCGCCGCCGCGTCGGCGACGAGCACGCGGACTACGCCCACAGGCAAACGCAGCTCGGCCGCGATCTCGATCACCGACTGAGGCTGCACGCACATCGCGACGATCGACTTCTGTTCGAGAAGCAGGACCGGCAGCCGCCCGCGGCCGAGCGGTGTCGTGGTCACCATGGCCTCGAGCGCCAGCAGACGGGACGGGCGCGCCCGGCCGCGGGTCGCCGTGTACGGCCGCACGAGCTCGCCCGACGGCTCCACCGCGTCCCCGTTCACGTGGTCACCTGGTCACCTGGTCATGGGGTATGGGGTCATGGGGGATGTCACCTGGTGGGCACCTGGTCACACATTTTCGCGGCGGGCCGGGGTGAGCGCCTCCCGGGTCCGGGCGACGAGCACCGTCATCTCGTACCCTACGAACCCGATATCGCAGGTGTTGGTGGCGAGCACGGCCAGGTAGGACCCCTCCCCGACGGCCATGAGCAGCAGCGAGCCCTGGGCCATCTCGACGATGGTCTGGGTGACGTGGCCGCCGTCCACGAAGTCGGCGGCGGCCAAGGTCAGGCTGAACAGACCGGACGCGAGGGAACTCAGCCGTTCCGCCCGCTCACGCGGGAAACCAGTGCAGACGGCGAGAAGATGCCCGTCCGAGGACGCGACGATCGCATTGGCCACACCGGGCACGAAGTCGACGAAGTTGTTGACGAGCCAGTCGAGCGAGGGATTCTCGGGATCCGCGCGGGTCACGCGTCCTCCAGACTATGCGAATCAGGGAGCGCGAATCAGGGAGTGCGGTGTCCGCGCGCAGGCAGGAGGGATGCGGATGGTCATCCGTCGCTGCCAGGCTCGTCAGGGGTCTCCCTTGACACCACGAGCATGGTGAACGCCTTCGTACAGTCGGCTCAGGCGGCCGCGGATCCGTTCGGGCGCCACCGTCTGCTGTTCCGGGGCCGGCGTGAGCGCCGCTGCCGGGCCGAAAAGGTCGGGGCCGGCATCGGGGGGGCGAGCGGTCGCGGACCTGGACGGGGGCGTGCCCAACGGGTCCGGACCGAGGAGCCCGTGGGTCTGCGGGGCGCGGATCGGCAGCCCGGAGGGGGTCCTGGGACCGTCTGGCCCGATGGGGGGATGGTCACTCACCGCCGCTTCGCCCGAGCCCGATACCCCACCGACGGTTACCGCCCCGCCCGACCACGCCGCCCCACCGGCCGCGGGCGGCTCGAGGGACACGGGCGGCTCGAGGGACACGGGCGGCTCGAGGGACACGGGTGGGATGCGCACCGCGGAACGCGACGGTGCCGGATCTCGCGTGAACCAGTTGAACTTCTCCTCGGAGGGCTCGGAGGGCTCGGGCGGCCGCGCCGCGGCGGCGCGCATCCTTCTGTCCGCCCCACGCTCGCGCCGACGACGGAGCGCGGCCACCGCCTCCTCGATCGGAGGCAGGACGGCCCCGCCCTCCGATCCCGTGGCGGCGCCCAGACGCGACCCGCCACCGGCCTCGGCCACGGTGGACGAGTCGGCGTCGTCGGCGAGCTCGCCGACGACGCCAAGATCGACACCGCGCGGCCGGAACCACTCCTCGGTCGGTGTGTAGGAGGTGTAGGAGCCGAGACCGGCCGGCGGCGTATCGGGACCGCCGAGCGACCCCGCAGGCCCCACAGGCCCCACAGAACCGGTAGGCCCCGCAGAACCGGTAGGACCTGTAGGACCGTGACCGTTCAGGCCCGTCGCACCGGGAGCCGCCAGGCCGGGAGCCGCTAGGCCGTTGCCACGAGGCGCGGTGCCACGAGGCGGGATGCTCGCGACGAGCAGCACGGCAGGCAGATGGACGAGCGCGCGAACCCCGCCGGTATCCGAGCGTGCCAGCCGCACCGCGATGTCGTGCCGCGCGGCCAGGCGGGCCACGACGAACAGGCCGAGGCGTTGGGCGATCGAGAAGTCGAACACCGGAGGCTCGGCCAGCCGCTGGTTGGCTGCGGTCAGCTCCTTCTCCGACATCCCGAGGCCGGCGTCGTCGATGATGATGAGCAGTCTGCCGTCGTCGAGGCGGGACGCGGCGAGGTCGACCGCGAGGTATGGCGGGGAGAACTGGGCGGCGTTCTCCAGTAGCTCGGCGACGAGGTGGACGACGTGGTTGACGGAGTCGGCGGCAACCTGCACCTCCGGCACCTCGATGATCTGGATCCGTTCGTACTGCTCGATCTCGCCGATCGCGGCCTGCAGCACGTCACCCAGCGGTACCGGACCCGCCCGGCGCCGGCCCGGTCCAGCCCCCGCGAGCACGAGCAGGTTCTCGCTGTTGCGGCGCATCCGGGTCGCCAGGTGGTCAAGCTTGAACAGGTTCTCCAGCTGGAGGGGGTTCTCCTCGGTGGCCTCCAGCCGGTCGATGAGCGCGATCTGCCGTTCGATGAGGCTCTGGCTGCGCCGGGACAGGCTCAGGAACAGGGTGTTGACGTTGCGCCGCAGGCCGGCCTGTTCGGCAGCCAGCCGCACCGCCTCGTGCTGCAGCTCGTCGAAGGTGCGCGCGACCTCGCCGATCTCGTCACGGGAGTCGATGGCGATGGCGATGGACCGGATCGTCGTGTCGACCTGGTCCGGGTACGCGGTTTGCAGCTGCTCGATCAGGTGGGGAAGGCGCTCGTGGGCGACGTCGAGGGCGCCCGTCCGCAGTCTGCGCAGGGGGCCGGTCATCGTGCGCGCGATCGCCAGCGTCCACACGATCGCACCGACCATGATAGTGATGATCAGCGCGCCGAGGATGGCGGTCCGCTCCCAGGCGGTGGAGCGCAGCTCGCTCGCGGACCCGATGACGTTGTCGAGCAGGCCGGTCTCGACGGTGCGCAGCAGCTCGATGTGGGTGGTGCTGGCCGCGAACCACTGGTCGGGATCGATGCCGAGGTCGGGCAGTCGCTGACGCTGGACGGCACGGTCGGGGGTGCGCTTGACCGTCAGCAGCGCCTGACCGTTGACGATCTGATCGTAGCGGATCCGGTCGCTGGGGCGGGCTGCGGCGCGGAACGCGTCCTCGGCCGTCTGTTCCTCGGCGAGGAGACCGGACATCCGTTCGGCGGCGCCGAACTCGAACCGGCCGGTGAGGGCCGTGGCGTAGAGCTGACCGCGGATCTGGGAGTTGATCTCCTTGATGGTCGACAGGTCATTGAGGACCATGGTGGAGTAGCGGAGCTCGTCGTCGTTCCTGTCCTGCCCGATCCGGCGGTCGAAGGCGAGCAGGCGGCTGATCGTGGTCGAGTACTCGCTCAGGATCGCGCCGATGGGCAGCTTCCCGCCCCGGACGGCCTGGCGCAGCGCGGGCAGTGCGGCCATGCTCTGCCGCACCTGCGCGGACAGCGGGGAGGCCCCTCGGCCGAGACGGCCGGAGGAGGACCTTAGCGAGGCCTGGAAACGGGTCAGCGCCTTGTCCACAACACGCTGCTCGGTGTTCAGCCGGTCGGCCAGCGCCCTGCTGGTCGGGTTGGCGCCACGCCCACTCATGATGAAGCCCGCGGCGAGATCCCGCTCGAGCTGCATCTCGTGCACCGCCGCGGTCACGTCCCGGCCGAGTTTCGCCGCGGTCACCCCGTGACCATAGCTGGCGGCGTCGGGCAGCCAGGTCACG
>NZ_CDWRCM010000066.1:14766-16169 GCF_977927585.1 Frankia sp. CcWB2
CCGGCGAGAATCGCCACCGCCAGGAAGGCCGCCATGGGCACCGCCAACGCCGCGAAGAGCTTCCCGCGCACGGGGAGGTCGTGCAGGCACGGCCGCCGCCACGGACGCGATCGGAACTCCCCCGCCCCGGTCATGGCCGCGGCGGCGGTCGGAGCCGTAGCGGTCGAGGCCCCCGCCGAGTGCCGCCGACGCCGCACCGGGGATAGCTGCTCCCGGTCCCCGGGTGTGCCCGCGCCACGATGCCGGCCCTCGACAGAGGACCCCGGCGGGTCATCCGTCGCGACCCGCCTTCTTCCCGGCTGGACCACGAGATCCGTACCTCTCGCCCTCTCGGATCGCCCTCTGGAACTGTCCCGCCAGGCCAGTCCCGGCCCCGGCCGGCAAAGACTATGCCTTGGCCTGCAAAGACTATGTGGGCGCCCGATGCCGCCGCCGGTGGGGTCGCCTGACGATCGGCCCCGTCAATCACCCGCGCTGCCGGGCAGCCCGGCTGCGGTTGTTGCCCGACAAACAACTAGTGTCGCCCCTGGCCACTGCCAGCTTTCACTCCTCACCGAGCCGGGCATGCGGGGAGCGCGATGATCCACGGGTTTCGAAGCACGGTCGCGGGCCTTGCGCTTCTCTCCGTAGTCGCGCTGGCCGCCTGCGATGGCGGTGGCAAAGCCGAGCCGGCCCGAGTTTCCGGCGAGGTCAAGATCGGACTGCTCGCCCCCCTGACCCAGGGCAATCCCGAAACGGGGCGTGACGCACAACGCGGAGCAGAGCTCGCCAGCCGTCTCATCAACGCCGGCGAAAGCTGGGCGGGCGACGAGACCAGAGGTTCCTGGGGGCCATCCGGCCGGGCCCAGCTTTCTGTTGTGACATTGGACACAAGCAGCGATCCGCGCCAGGCCGCGGACGTCACGTCACGCTTAATGACCAACCACGGTGTCGTGGGCATCGTCGGCGCGTTCACCCCGGACGCCACCCTGGAAGCCAGCCAGCGGGCCGAACGCCTGCAGATCCCGTTCGTCAGCGGAGGCCCGCCGCTGACGGCGCTGACCGAACGTGGGCTGAGCTGGTTCTTCCGGATCGGACCCGACGCGGCCGACTACGGCGGCACCTTCCTGTCCCTGCTGCGTGACGCCGAGCAGCCGGGCCAGGAGCGCCGACGCGTCGCCCTGCTTTACACCAACGACGCCACCGGCCTCGATATGCAGGCGACTGTGGCAGAGTTCGCCGAGGAGACCGGTTACCCGGTCGTGGCGAGCGTGGCCTACCAGCCGGGTACAGGCCAGCCGGGTACCGGCGATCTGGCCGCCGCCGTCGGCGCCTTGCGAACCGCTGCACCCGACGTTGTACTGACGAATATTTCTCCCAGCCAGGGCGAAATTCTGGGAAACACTTTCCGGGATGGTGGGTAC
>NZ_CDWRCM010000066.1:16573-21263 GCF_977927585.1 Frankia sp. CcWB2
ATACCACCCGCGGTTGTCGTGTACGGCGACCCGGCGGAGGCCGCCCGACTCGCCGCGGTTCCCGAGTTCGCCGATCGGGTCAGCCGTCAGGTCGCCTGGTCGATGCCCATCGCCCGGGCCAATCCGCTGGCCGCGAGAGTAATCGACCGCTATCTGCACGATTTCGGGGCGCCGATGACCGAGGATGCGGCCGAGGCCTTCACCGCCGTGACCACGATCGCGCAGGCAATCGACGACGCGGGCAGTGCGGATCGTGAACTGGTCCGCTCCGCGTTGACCGCCCTGAATCTACCCGCGAGTTCGACCATCATGCCGTGGAACGGCGTCCATTTCGACGGAACCCACCAGAACACACTTTCCGCAACAGCGATCGAACAGGCCACCGGTACGACGTTCAGAACCGTCTACCCCCGCGACCTGGCCACGACGACGGTCAGGTGGCCCGCGCCGGGGACGGCCGTGACGGCTGTCGGACATCCGTCATCGGGGGCGACATCGGCGTCACAGTCGACGCCAGGGACCAGGACCAGGACACGGAACGAGTAGGTATCAAGTAGGTATACGGAACGAGTAGGTACGCGGATCGTTCTCCGCCCGGCCCGTCCACGGATCACCTCGCCGGCGCGAGATCCGCCACCAGCACCGGATCGAGGCCGCCGGGGGCGCCGTCCGGCTCGGTCTTCTCCAGCCGGAACCGGGCCGCGCGTCCGTCGAGCTCGAGGACGGCGAGCTGACTGTCGAACCAGGGTCCGTGGGTGACCGTCCACCGGATGGACCGGCCCCGCACCCCGGCAAGGCGGGCGAAGGCCGCGGAGAATGCGGCTAGCGGAGCGCGCCGGGAGATCGCGCCGACCCGCCGGATCGCCGGACCGAGCGGGTTGCGGAACGGCGAGCACACCGCCTGCCACACTGGGCTCGGCGCCGTGGCCGCGGCGGTGAGGTCGGACTGCGCCGGGAAGTCGGCACGGGCCAGATAGGCGTGGTGCACGTCACCGGACAGCACGATCACGCTGGCCGGCGCCGGACCGCGTTCCCCCGCCGAGATAGACCGAAGCAGCTCCGCCATCGCGGCGAAGGAGGAGCCGAAGGCCGACCAGTGTTCGAGGTCGAGGGCCTGGCGGACCCGCTCGGCCACGGCCGCGGCCCGTCGGCCCCACCGCCCGCCCGCAATCAGCTCGCTGGCCGCCTCGACGTTGTGGATCGTCGGTGTCAGCAGGAACGGGACGGAGGTGCCGAGCAACAGGTGATCCACCTCGCCGTCGTGCAGGGTCTGTTCCCGCACCCACTCCCACTCGACGGCGTCGATCATCGCCCGCGAACCGTCGGGGGACACCACCCGTGCACACCGGGAGTCGATCACGATCAGCCGGGTCCGACCGAGGTCCCATCGGAAACTCCATCGCACCGCCCGGCCGGCCGGTTCGCCGTGGCCCTCAGGCTGGGCACCCTCAGGCTGGGCGACGGCACGGGGACCGACCCGGCCATCGGCCGCGGCGGTTCGCCCCGCGGTCACGTCGGGGTGGTCTGCCGCCTCGTCAGCCCGTCGGGCGAACGCGCGCAGCACCTGCTCCGCCACGCTGCCGGCCACGCTGTCGGCCACGCTGGCCGGGGCGGCCCCGCCCTCGGGCACTGCGGGGGTTCCCGCCTCGACCACGGCCCGGAACACCGGATCACACTCCCGGACGGCCGGGGCCAGGTTACCGAGGTGCTGGTAGAGCCAGTAGGCCATGATCCCGCCGGTGACGCGTGCGTCCCACCACGGCGCGGCCCTAATCTCCGTACGCCATGCCGCGGAGATGTTCCAGTCGTCTCGCACATCATGATCGTCAAAGATCATCGCCGTCGGGACCGTTGACAGTAACCAGCGGATGTCCGTCTGCGACCACGCCTCCTGGTACAGCCAGGTGTACTCCTCGAAGTCGGCGATCTCCTCCCCCGGCGGGACGGTGACATCCCGCCGGTCACGAATCCGCGCCGCCGTCTGCGAGGAGACATGATCGGCATAGACCTGGTCACCGAGCAGAAGCAGGACATCCGGCCAGGAGGCGGGGTCGTGCGCGGGCAGTTCCAGGGCGAGGGCGTGCAGCGCGTCCGTGCCGAGTCCACGGCTGTCCTGATCGGCGTTCAGGGTGTACGGCTGCTCCTGCGGCGCGGTCACCCGGCAGGAGCCGAAGACCAGCCGCAGGGGCCCCTCGTCCTTGACGGGACGCAGCAGGCTCGGCGGCCTGCCCGGCTCCGGCCAGACCCGCACCGCGCCGTCGGTGGGCGGCTCGGACCCGACCGCCGGCCCTCCGGGCCCGGGACCCGTCAACCACACCTCGTCCGTCAACCACACCTCGTAGGGAACCGGCTCTCCCGGCGTCAGGCCTTCGACCACGACGACTGCGTAGTGGTGCCCGGCCACCTCGAAGGTACGGGCCTGCCCAGCCGGCGGATCGAACGTCGCACGTGCGAGTGCGCCACGCGGGACCCGGACCTCGACATCACAAGCAGCGTCGACCTCCATCCACAGAGTGACACGCGTTGCCTCGGTGTGCCGGTGGATGGGGCCGAGAAGCGAACGAGTCATTCGCCCACTCTCGTCCAACGAGACGAACGCACGTCCGGCTATCGCACGGCATGGACAGCGTGCTACTTAACGACCACACTCGGCTGATCGCCTTCAGGCGACGGCGCCACGCGAGCCACTCCAGGAAGTCGGACGACAGGCTCGTCGTGTAGCGCCGTTCACGGCAGCGCGAGCGAAGATATTCTGGAGATTTTTGAGCTGGGCCTTCAAACTCGGGCCTTCCTTCCTTCAGCTAGGAGCCGGTCTATCCAACTGTTGCCGCACGGAGGAGATCGGAGGTATGTCGGCTGTAGGGGGACGTAATGAAGTAACAAATACGTGATCGAGAGCATCATCGCAGGTCACAGGCCTGTGGAGGGTTCGAAACGCGCAAGTTATTTCATTTCGACTCCTAGGGGTTGCGTCGGGGTGTCTGGTCGGAGTCGACCCAGGGCGGGGGGATGAATTCGGGCCGGCGATCGTGGCCGATTCGGACGATCCAGCCGTGGTGGTGGATGAGCCTATGATGATATCCACACAGCAGTACCAGATTGTCGAGTGAGGTTCTTCCACCGTCTATCCAATGACGAACGTGGTGAACTTCGCACCATGACGGCGGCCGATCACACCCCGGGAATGAACAGCAGACGTCTCGGGCGATGACGGCGCGGCGTAGGTCCGCGGGTGCGGTGCGGTGGACCCGTCCGACGTCGAGGGGGACGCTCGCCGCATCGAAGACGACGCGGGTGACCGTGGCGTCACAGGCCAGGCGGCGCAGGACACTGGCCGGCAGAGGTTGACCCCAGCTGGTGGTGGCGGGCGTACCTCCCTGGCCGAGTAGTGCCGTCCAGGGGAGGGTGACGGTGAGGTGGGGGCGCACGCCGCCGGTGACGGGCGGAGCTGCGGTGGTGAGGGTGCGGTGAAGGAGGTCGACGAGGGCGTCGGCGCGGCGCTGTGCAGGTGTGCGGGGGTCGGGGGTGCCGTCGTCGGCGGGACGGGGTTTGGCCAGCGGGTCGAGTGCGCTGCGTAGGAGCGCGGCGGCTTCGGCGTCGAGTTCGCCGGTGATACGGGTGGTACCCCGGGCAGATCGATGATCCACAGGCCGCGCCGATCCCCGGGGGCGTCGCCCGAATCCTGGTTGCCGTTGCCCGGGTTCTGGTTGTCATCGCCGGCCGGGCCCCCTGCGGGGCCGGGAGACGTGCCGGAGTCGGCGCCCTCACGGTCGCCGTTCTGGCTGCCGGTGTTGGCGGGGTCATCGCCGCCGGGGCTGGTGTCGATCCGGGTGAGTTGTTCCCGCAGGTGCCGGCCAAGACGGGCCAGTTCGCGGGGGTCGAACATCCGGGCCAGCTCCAGCAAGGATGCCTCCACCGCCGTGTACACCTGCGCGTCCAGGTCGCGGGGGAGGGAACGGATCGTCGTGCGGACCTCGACCACCTACTCGACCGTGATCGCGCCGGCGGCCAGGGCCGCACCGGTGGCACTCAGCGGTCCGTCCACGGCCAGGGCCAGATCGACCAGGCGTTGGGCGTCCCCCGGCCGGATCCGCAGCCGTTCCCGCAGCAGCGCCGCGGTGCTGGTAGCCCCCTCCCGCACGGCCAGGTTCCGGCCGTGGGCCTCCCGCACCAGCGCGAGCCGCACCGCGGCCAGGCGGGCCAGCTCCACCGAACAGTCGTCCAGGGCGCCGTACAACTCGGCATCCGACAACGACCACACCGGCGCGTCCAACAGGCCGCCGACCTGCTCGGCCACTACCGCCAAACCCAACGGCACCAGATGCTGCCCGAGGGCCGGGCCGGCAGTGATGGTCATGGATCAAGCGTAGATCACACAACCCCCAATGTCGAACTCATGTTCGATTACCGTAACTAGGTGCTGTGGTCGTAGCGGACATGAGGACCGGCGTGCTGGTGCGTGCCCTGCGCGAAGATCCCGGTCGCCCTCAGCTTCACGTGCATGGCCGGCGGTCTGCCGGCCTGGACCGTCCCCGAACCCCGCCCAGGCCGCCCTCGACTCCCCCGGCAGCCCGGGGCATGGCCTCGAGCACGGTCCAGGGCCCATCCCGCGCCTGCGATTGTTCACTTCTCCGGTGGAAAATCTGCGCCCGCTGCAGACAACGACCCGACACGCTGCTAGGGCCTGTCT
>NZ_CDWRCM010000067.1:0-7712 GCF_977927585.1 Frankia sp. CcWB2
GAGACAGTGCCAGCCGAGACGATCCCGCCGGCACCAGAAAGATCCTTGTCGTCGTTACTCCCGGGGCATCCTCGCACGTCACCGAAAGAATCGGCTCGCCGATCGTCACAGTCGGTACACATGGGCGGGTTGTCCCAAGACATTCGCGAGATCCTTCTGACCTCCTCGTACACTGGACACGCTGTGCGCGGGCCCCACCCAACGTCGCCGGTAAACCAGGCGCAGCCTCCCGCTCGTCGCTTCGTTCATCGAGGCGGCTGGTCAGAGCGACGGAGGGTACCCGGGGTGTCCGCCTACGGTGGCGGCACGCTGGGCGGAACCCCTGCCCGGGTGAGGTAGGGAAGCCCGACGGCGGATTGTGGACGCCGGGCCCGTGGACGACGGAGGCGCTGTGGTCGACGGAAGCAACCGACCGCAGGCCGGGGACGTCGATAACGACGTGAACCCGAACGCGCCCGGAGTCCGGGGTGCGACGCCGCACTCCGGCACCGCCATCCTCGCCGAGTCCGTGCTCGACCGCCGCTACCGTCTGCTCTCCGCGTTGACGACCCGTGGGCCCGTCACCCTCTGGCGAGGCGACGACAAGGTGCTCGCCCGACCGGTGGCAGTACGCATCGTCGAGCACGGCCCCGCGTCCGCGGGCGGCGGCGGGCCGGCCACGGATCCGGAGCAGGAGCAGGCGGCCCGCCGGCTTCTCACCGCAGCGATCAACTCCGGTCGGCTGGTGCATCCCGGCGCCGCCTCGACCTACGACGCCACCACTACCACGGCCGAGTCCCGACGCATCTCCTACGTCGTCTCGGAATGGGTGGACGGCAAGACGCTGCGTCAGCTTTCCACCGACGGGCCGCTACGCCCGGAGCAGGCCGGCGCCGTGGTGCTCGCCGCGGCCCGAGTCATCGCCGCGGCACACGAGCGCGGCATCCATCACGGTGACCTGAACCCCGGTGACGTCATCGTCTCCAGCCACGGCACCGTCAAGGTCATTGACCTGGAGATCGGCGGGGTGCTCGCGGAACTCGACGGTTCCCTCCCCGCGACGGAGCTCGACGGGCACGGTAACCAGCCCGACCAGAGTGGGATCGGCGGGGACGACGGTTCCGGCCCAGGCACGGCCGACCGCGCAGGCGGCGGCCCCGACGCCACGGCGGTGAATCCCGACCTGATCGCCGCGGCCGACGTCCGGGCGCTCGGTGGCCTGCTGTATGCCGGGCTCACCGGTTACTGGCCCCTCGGCGGGGACCGCGGTCTGCCCACCGCACCCACCTCGGGCGGCCGGCTGCGGACTCCCCGACAGGTCGCCTCGTCAGTTCCGCGTGATCTCGACGCCATCACCATGGCCACCCTCGGCGACGATCGGGTCGGGGCGCCCATCACCACGGCGGCCGACCTGGTCGAAGAGCTGGAGTCGATCAACCCGGTGGACGCCGTGCTCGACACCGGGTTGATGAGCCTCGGTGACGCCCCGCCCAGCACCGAGGCGATGGACGTGGACGCCTTCGCATCCTCGGACTACCTCGCGCCGAGGGATTACCCGGCGCAGGGCCGCTATGCCGACACCGCCGGCTACCCCGGCCCCGGCCGGGACGCCCGGTACGACACCCGGGTGGAAGGCCCCCACGGGTCCCGCGGCGGCGGGACCGGCTACGGCCGCAGTGGGTACGACGACCGCAGCTATCCAGCCGGAGGTGGCGGTTACCCGGCGGGATCCGACCGCTACCCGCCTGGTTCCGGCCCGAGGCGCCGTGGCGGGCCGTCGCTGGGACGGGCCGTGCCGTGGATCGCTCTGGTGGTGGTCGTCGCAATCGCGGTGGTCGCCGTAATCACCCTGCGTGGCAACGGCGAAAAGAATAACGCTGCCAACCCCGGCACCCCGACCACGGTGCCGGCGACCCCCACCGGAACCATCCTCAAGCCAAGCAGCACGGACTCCTTCGACCCGTTCGCACCTTCGGGTGAACCCAAGACCGAGAAACCGGCGGATGTCGGCAAGGCGTTCGACGGGAACACGTCGACGGAGTGGACGACGAGCAACTACACCAGCGCGACGTTCGGCAACCTCAAGCCGGGTGTCGGGCTGCGCATGGCGTTTCCGCAAAAGATCCTGCCCACCTCGGCCACCGTGACGGTCGGCAGCCTGGGTCCGGTGTCGTTCGAGCTGCGCAGCGGCGACAGGCTGTCGGAGTCGCTCGACGGCTTCGACCGCGTGGTCGCCCAGAAGTCGGGCGCCAGCGGCACGGTGGTCCTGCCGATGTCATCGGACGTGAACCCCTCGCAGTACTGGGTGCTGTGGCTGACCTCGCTGCCGTCGAACGCCGGGCAGTACCGCGGGTCGATCGCGGAGATCACGTTCCGGTCCTGACGGGAGGACGGTGAGAGGACGGTGAGAGTCGGTCCACCCGCCGAAGTCCTGGTGGCCGCCCCGACGCCGAGCTGGGCTGCGCCGCCGTACCGCCCGCCCGACGGTGCCCATGACGACTACCCCGAAAGGCCAGATTCGTGATCCGGTCAATCCCCGCGGGTGCGTCGCCGAGCATGACCTGCACCTGGACGTCGAGGAGGCGCTGGGCTGGCTGACGCCCGGGTTGCGGACCGCCGTGGTGCTGGTGGACGTGGCAGGACGACCCGTCGCCGAGGCGGCGGGGCTGCTGGGAGTTCCGGTCGGGACGGTGAAAAGCCGGCGTTCGCGCGGTCGCGCGCAGCTCGCCGTCCTGATAGGTCCCCCCGGTCAGGGAACCCGGCGGCTTCGCCCGCCGTCTCAGAAGGAAGACACCAGGATGCGGCGGGCTCACCGGGGCAGCAGCCCGTTACCGGAGGTCGGCCCATCGGCCGCGGCCCCGCGGGCGCGGCCGACGCCATCCGGATCTGCCGAAGGAGGTGATCAGCAATGGCGACTGAGCCTGCGGGTGACCGACGCCGACCGGCGGCTCCCTCCGATCCCTTCCCGGCGGGTCGCCGCTTGCGCGCGCACGTGCATCACCCGGACGCCGAGCTGCTGGACGCCTTCGCGGACGGAGAGCCGCTCCCCCGCTCCGTCCGCGAGCATATCGAGGGCTGCGTCTCATGCCAGGAGTCGATGGTCGCCCTCCGCAGGGTCCGTACGGACCTCTCCCGCTTGGCGGCCCTGACGATGCCCGGCGAGGTGGCCGAACGCCTCCAGGCTGCGCTGGCGGCCCACGCACCTGCTCCCTCTCGGCCGGGACCGGGCCGGAACCCGGCCGCGCCGACCGGTCCGGGGCCCGCGAGCTCCGGCTTCGCCGGCACCACGGGAGCCGCCGGGGCCACCGGCACGGAACCCCTCGTGGGGGATACCGAGGCGGTCCACACCGAGGCCGTCCACACCGATCCAGGGGATGGCACGGGTGGGCGGGCGGCGAGTGGCAACAGGCCAAGGCGGCGGCCCGGCCGAGGTGGGGCGGGGGCTGGGCTCACAGACCATCAACCGGCCCGGCGCCGGGATCCGCGGAGCCGTCCGGGTGCGCCGGGTGCGCGCCCCCGACGGGACTGGGTGTCCATCATGGCGGTCTGCATCGCCTTCATCACCTTCGGGGCGGCGATCTTCGTGTACCACGGTCTGCGGAGCGCCAACGTCGATCACAGGGTAGCGGCGTCCAACCCCGTGGACAGCTCCGGCCCGGCCGGCGGTTCGGTGGTGGCCGAACGCGGCTCCGCCAGCTCCGCTCCCCTCATCATAATGGCGGTCTCGCAGGCGAGCGTCGCTCCCTCGGACGTCGTGCGGCACGGCCGGGAACTGCTGGCCGGCCGGATCCTGGGGTCCGCGGCGCTGCCGCTCGTGCCGCCGCCCGCGCCCGCGGCGGCCGGCGGCGCGACGACCCCTGCGACGGTGGACGTCGACCGGTTGCGCTCGGTGCTGGACACCCCTGGCCTGCGCCCGTGCTACCAGAGCCTGGCGGCGCAGACGGGTGGGACGATCCTCGCCGTCGACCGCGTCGTCTACAACGACCAGCCGGCGCTGTTGATCGTGCTCTCCGTGCCCATGCAACCGGCGGTGGCCAGGGTGCTGGTCGTCGACGCCCGCTGCGGCATCACCACCGTCTCCACCGCGCCGTGGTACAGCGTGTCCACCCTGCGGCACTGAGGTGGGGGTTGACGCATCGAGAGGGGCCGGGAGCCCGGCCGTGGCACGCACCGGTGGCGGGCGCGGATGGAATCAGATGCCCGCGGAGACGGTTGTCGCTGTCGGGCACCGTCTCCATGGACGGACCGATGAACGAGGAACTCGGATGAAGCCGGGGCGACAGGTACCGGCGAGGGCCCACCCGGCTCACAGGGATCCTGTAGCATGAAAGGGATCCCGTAGCATGAAAGGAGCGGGTGTGACAGCCCAGGAGGACGGCCAGGATGTCACCGGCCGCAGCAGCCAGCCCGACGGCAATGACGACATACGCGATGTCGTCATTGCCGGTTCGGGCCCCGCAGGGTACACGGCCGCTGTCTATACCGCCCGGGCCAACCTACGGCCACTCGTGTTCGAGGGCGCGGTATCGGCCGGCGGATCGCTCATGAACACCACCGAGGTGGAGAACTTTCCTGGGTTTCCGGACGGCATCCAGGGTCCGGAACTGATGGAGAACCTGCGGCGGCAGGCGGAGCGGTTCGGAGCCGAACTGGTGGCCGACGACGTCACCGAGCTCGACCTCGCGGCGAACCCGAAGGTCGTCAAGATCGAGGACAGGACCTACCTCGCCCGCACGGTCATCGTCGCCACCGGTTCGGCCTACCGCATGCTCGGCGTCGAACACGAGGAGCGGTTGCTCGGCCACGGGGTCTCCGCCTGTGCAACCTGCGACGGTTTCTTCTTCCGGGATCAGGACATCGCGGTGGTTGGCGGGGGCGACTCGGCGATGGAGGAGGCGACCTTCCTGACCCGCTTCGCCCGCTCGATGACGGTGATCCACCGGCGGGACAAACTCCGGGCCAGCGCGATCATGCAGGAGCGGGCCTTCGCCAACGAGAAGATCCAGTTCCGGTGGAACGCAGAGGTCACCAAGCTCCTGGGCACGGACAAGCTCACCGGCGTCCGGCTGCGCGACACCGTCACCGGTGAGGAGAAGGATCTTCCGGTCACCGGGCTGTTCGTCGCGATCGGTCACCTTCCGCGTACCGAACTCGTCCGTGGTCAGCTCGACCTCGACGACGCCGGCTACATCTCGGTCGCGCACCCGACCACGAAGACGAACCTGGACGGGGTCTTCGCCTGTGGCGACGTGGTCGACCACACCTACCGCCAGGCCATCACCGCGGCTGGCACGGGCTGCGCCGCCGCTCTCGACGCGGAGCGCTTCATCGCCGCCGGGGAGGGTCCGGGCGAGGTGACCACCGTGGCTCCCCGGGTCGTGACCCCGACGCCGCAACCTGCCTGACCCGGTCGTCTGTCCGAGCGGCCGACCGAGCGGCGCTGGATCAGGCCTGCCCGACCCGGCTGCCCGAAGGCCGGTCGGGCGCCGTCCGCGGGCCACCACCGGCCCGTTGATCGCCTTCCCGTCCACTAAGAGATCATCCATCAGGGAGAACAACATGGCAGGTTCCACCACCCCCGTGACCGACAGCACCTTCGTGACCGAGGTACTGGAGAGCGACAAGCCGGTCCTGGTGGACTTCTGGGCCGAGTGGTGCGGCCCTTGCAAGATGGTCGCACCCGTTCTGGAGGAGATCGCCAAGGAGCATGGCGAGAAGCTCCGGGTCGTCAAGCTGAACATCGACGAGAACCCGGAGACCGCCCGGAACTACCAGATCATGTCGATCCCGACCATGGCTGTGTTCGTCAAGGGCGCGATCGACAAGAGCATTGTCGGCGCGAAGCCGAAGGCCGCCCTGCTGCGTGACCTCTCGGCCTACATTTGATCTCGTCACGCGGTCGTTCCACCGTCGGCCCGCCGGGTGTGATCCCGGCGGGCCGACGTCGTTCCCGGACTGGTCCGCGCCGGTTCGCCCACGACAACCGGATACCACGTGCGGCCCGGGAACTTTCTCCCGCCGTCACGAGCATCGTGGGAGTATCACGGCGCCTGGTCACGCACGGTCAATACTGGAGGATCCGGTTCGCGGTCGGTCGAGACCGCACGGGCATGCCCTAGGCTTGAGATTCAGCAATCGGCCGTCGGCGCATCATTCGTCGACGCGGTGGCCCCGACCATCGGGTTTCGCCAGGGGCACCGGGTTTCGCCAGGGACACGTTGGGGCAGGCGAGCTGAAAGGTATGCATCGGTGAAGCTGCTGCGTCTGGGAGACCAAGGTTCCGCCGTCGCCGAGGTTCGGGCGGCCCTGACCTATCTTGGTTTTCTTCCCGTGACGCCCCGGCAGAGCCGGGATCCGGCCGGCCCGGGTAAGGGTGACCCAGGTAAGAGTGCCCTGGGTAAGAGTGCCCCGGATAGAGGTGCTGCCTCCGCCGCGGACCCGTCCCAGGACACGCGGGTCCCGGCTGTCGACGGTACTCCCGGCGGCATTCCGGCCAAGCCGGCCGATCGGTTCGACCGAGACCTCGACAACGCGCTGCGCGCCTTTCAGCAGAGCCGGGGGCTGTCCGCCGACGGGATACTCGGTCCAGACACGGCGCGTGCCTTGGAGGAGGCACGCCACAAGCTCGGCGACCGTCTGCTTTACCACAGTCCCGCGCACCCTTTTGTCGGCGATGACGTGGCGGCGCTCCAGGAGCGCCTGTTCAACATGGGTTTCGACGTCGGCCGCACGGATGGGATCTTCGGGCCACGCACCGAGTCCGCGGTCCGCGACTTCCAGCGCAACCGGGGTCTCGATCCGGACGGCCAATGCGGGCCACACACCCTGCGCGAACTCAAACGCCTGCAGCGCACAGTCACTGGTGGCCGGCCCGACGTGCTGCGGGAGTCTGTCCGGCTGTTGGCCCACGGCTCCTCGCTGCTCGGAGTCGTCGTCGCCATCGATCCCGGCCACGGTGGCGACGATCCGGGCATCGCCTGCGGCAATCTGTGCGAACGGGATCTCATGGCCGACCTCGCCGTCCGGATGTCCACGCGGCTACTCGACTCGGGCCTGCAGGCGCACCTCATCCACGGACTGGACGAGTCCCCCAGCGAGGAGGAGCGGGCCGCGCGGGCGAACGAGCTCGAAGCAGATCTCCTGATCTCGCTGCACGCCGACAGCAGTCCATCCCCGCACGCCCAGGGGGTATCGGCCTACTACTACGGCAACGCGCGCGGGTCGTCCGCCGTGGGTGAGCGCTTCGCCCAGCTCGTCCACCGTGAAATCGTCTCCCGGACCGACATGCTGGACTGCCGCACCCATCCGAAAGTCTGGAGTCTGCTTCGGCGGACCCGGATGCCGGCCGTACGGCTCGACCTCGGATATCTGACAAACGAACATGACACCAAGGCCCTTGGCTCCACCGCATTCCGGGCAACCGTCGCCGAGGCGGTGCTCGCCGCGGCCCAACGGCTCTTTCTCCCACCCGAGCAGGACGCGCCGACGGGCCAGCTTCACGTCCCCCGCCTTGCTAGCCGCACCTGACCGGTCACCAAGACATTCCATCGACAAGGCTGACGTTTCACGTGAAACGAGGCCGGTGCGTCGATGGGGGAAATTCATGCTCGGCAGCCTAGGCTGGTTCCGTAACAGCCTCCGCGTCCGTCGGCGTTGACCTCGGCGACCGGAGGCCCGGTGGCCGACCCATGGAGCGCCTTTTTCGATGAGCCGTCGCATCGCGAACATCACCC
>NZ_CDWRCM010000067.1:8049-12334 GCF_977927585.1 Frankia sp. CcWB2
TGGACAATATTGACGATCTCCCTCTGCCCTGCCGCCGCTGCGTCTTCTGGGAGCTCGATCCGGTGGCCCGGAGCCGCGCGGAGGAGGCCGGCGGCACCGACCTCGAGAAGGAGGCGTGGGTTTCCCTGGCCCTCCTGGAATGGGGAAGTTGCGGAAAGATCGCCTATGTCGACAACGTCCCCGCCGGATTCGTGATGTTCGCTCCGCCGGCCTACGTGCCTCGATCGGCGGCCTTTCCCACCAGCCCGGTCTCACCGGACGCGGTGCTGCTCATGACAGCGTCGATCGTCGATGAGTTCACCGGGCAGGGGCTGGGGCGGATTCTCGTCCAGTCCGTCGCCAAGGACGTCATCCGCCGCGGCTTCAAGGCGGTGGAAGCGTTCGGTGACCTCCAGAACTCCGACACCCGCTGCATCCTGCCCGCCGACTATCTCCTCGCGGTCGGTTTCAAGACGGTCCGGCCTCACCATCGATGGCCGCGGCTGCGGCTCGAGGTGAAGAACGCGGTGAGCTGGCGAGAGGACGTCGAGGTCGCCCTGGAACGTCTGCTGGGATCGATGACGCCGGAAGGCGTGCTGCGCAAGGTCGGCCAGGCCGGCAATCTCGCCTGAGCACAGCGATGGCCCGGCACTCGGCGGACAGACGCGCAGCCACCCGGGGGAGCCCGGCACAGCCCGGGACCGCGCGATCCGCGCCCGGCTCGAGAACCCCAGAGAACCCCGAGCGAACCCGAGCCGGACGCCTAGTCCAACAAGCCGTCGACCGAGGCCGACGGCAACATCACGGCGACGATCCGCTCCAAGTCCTCGATCGAGGCGAACTCGACCGTGATCTTCCCCTTGCTGCGGCCCATGTCCACCTTCACGCGGGTCTCAAAGCGATCCGAGAGGCGGTCGGCGAACCTCGCCAGGGCCGGTGAGGCGGCCCCTGGCGCCCGCGACGCCCGCTTACGCGGGGTCTCGTCGTCCAGTGCCACGATCTCCTCGACGGCCCGCACCGAGAGACCTTCCGCGACGATGCGGGTGGCGAGCCGGTCCTGGGCGTCCGGATCCTGCAACGAGAGCAGCGCGCGGGCATGGCCCGCGGACAGCACGCCGGCCGCCACCCGTCTTTGTACCGCGGGCGAGAGCCCGAGCAGCCGGATCATGTTGGTGACATGCGACCGGGACCGCCCGAGCCGACTGGCCAGTTCCTCGTGCGTCGCACCGAAGTCGCGGAGCAGCTGTTCGTACGCCGCAGCCTCCTCCAGCGGGTTGAGCTGCTGGCGGTGGAGGTTCTCCAGCAGCGCGTCGCGCAGCATGGCGTCGTCCGCGGTCTCCCGCACGATGGCGGGAATCCGTGGAAGCTTGGCGATCTTCGATGCACGCCACCGGCGTTCACCCATGACGAGCTCGTAGCGCTCGGGGGCCACCTCGCGTACCACGATCGGCTGGAGCAGCCCGACCTCGCGGAGGCTCGCCGCCAGCTCTTCGAGGGCGTCCTCATCGAAGTGAGTCCTGGGCTGGCGCGGGTTCGGGCTGACCGACTCGACGGGGATCTCGCGGAAGGTCGCCCCGTGTACGGGCAGCGGCCCGGTGCTGTCGCCGGAGCCGCGACCCGTCCCCCGGCCGCCGTAGCCACTGCCGTAGTCGGCGTAGTCACCGTAGTCAGCCGAGGCGGTGCCCACCTGACCGTCGAGGGGAGGAGGAGTAACCGGGATGAGTGCCCCCAGCCCTCGCCCCAGACCACTGCGCCGAGCACTCATCATGCCGCTCCATTCGAGTCCCGACCCCGTTCCGTGAGTTCGCGCGCCGCGGCCAGATAGGACAGCGAGCCGCGCGACGTCGGATCGTACGTCAGCGCGGACTGCCCATAGCTCGGCGCCTCCGCCAGACGCACGTTCCGGGGGATGGTGGTGGACAGCACCCGGTCCCCGAAGTGTTCCTTGACCTCGTGGACGACCTGGTCGGCCAGTCTGGTCCGGGAGTCGTACATGGTGAGCAGGATGGTCGACAGGCGCAGCTCCTGGTTCAGGTGCGCCTGCACCAGTTCCACGTTGCGCAGCAACATGCCGAGGCCCTCCAGCGCGTAGTACTCGCACTGGATCGGGATGAGCAGCTCACGGGCGGCCACGAGGGCGTTGACGGTCAGCAGCCCGAGAGAGGGCGGGCAGTCGATGAAAACATAGTCGACGTCCCGTTGCATGCTCGCGATGGCCCGCCGCAGCCGGTTCTCCCGCGCCACCAGCGACACCAGCTCGATCTCCGCGCCGGCAAGATCGATCGTTGCGGGCGCGCAGAACAGCCCCGGCGCCTCGGCGGACTTCACGATGACCTCGTCGAGGGGCCGATCCCCCACCAGGACCTCGTAGATCGAGGGGACCCCGGAATGATGGTTGACGCCGAGCGCCGTCGAGGCATTGCCCTGCGGGTCAAGATCGATTACCAGGACCCGGGAGCCATGAGATGCCAGCGCCGCCGCCAGGTTGACCGTCGTCGTCGTCTTCCCTACACCGCCCTTCTGGTTGGCGACCGAGATGATGCGCCGCCGGGTGGGGCGAGGGAATGGTTGTCGTCGTTCTACCGCCAGTGCTTCCACTGCTGCTGCCGCCGCCGCTCCGATCGGGGTCGAGGGATCGAGCAGGTCCAGTGCGGAGAGCGCGGGGTCATAGCCCCGCAAGCCCCCGCCCCTGGCCCCACCCTGGCCCGCCGACGCTGTTTCACGTGGAACGAGACTGTCCACGTGTCGGCTGGTCACGACCGACCTCCCGTGATCGGAGTGAATCCCGTGACGTCCGTCTGACCTGTCTGCCATCGTGCCGCTCACCGTCGCCGCGCCCTCCCCTGCTCTCGGCCCGGGTGCGCTGGGATGAACGTACGGCCCGGAGGACACGGGCGGGTTCCTCCACCCGCCCCTCCCCGCACCTCACGACATCCACGGGATGCCAACCCTGAGTTCCGAGACCGCTGCGCGCGTCCTGCAGTTCCTCCAGGATCCGTGAACCGCGCATCGCCAGCATGACACCACCTGGTCGCAGCATCGGAAAGAGGATTGCGCGCAGCCGCTCCAGGGGAGCGACTGCGCGGGCTACGGCTATCCCGAATCTACGACCGTCCGGGCCGATTCCGGCATCCGGTGCGCGGCCACCTACCACAGAAATCTGGTCCTCCAGACCTATGGTCGCCACAACCTCGTGCAGGAATCGGCACCGGCGTTCCATCGGCTCGAGCAGCACCACCCGCAGATCCGGGCGGGCGAGCGCCAGCGGGATACCCGGCAGCCCCGCGCCGCTGCCGACGTCCACGACATCGGCCTGCGCCGGGACCGCGTCGGCCAGGACCGCGCAGTTGAGTACGTGGCGGTCCCAGAGCCGGTCAGTCTCACGCGGACCGATCAGCCCGCGCTCGACCCCGTCGGTCGCCAGCAGCTCGACGTAGCGCGCCGCGGATCCGGTCCGCGTGCCGAAAATCTCCACCGCGACGGGGGGCACCTCGGGGGCATCCGGGAGACCCGTCATGGCCGGATCCCCCGCCGTGCCATACGGCCAGCCCGCGCCGGCCGGGCCGCCTGCGTCACCTCGACCGGCCACAGCATCGAGCCGAGCCGGGTTGGGCCCGTGGGCATCGCCAGGTGACCGCCGGCAGCGGGCGGATGGGAGACCGGATCCGTGGACCCGGCCGGACAGGACGAGAAAGCTGGGCAGGACGAGAAAGTCAGAAGACCGCGCACCCGACAAGCATCCCCGCCGACCTCGAGGTGCTCGCGCCGCCACCCCCACGGGAGGCACGGTTCCGGCCCGGGGGACGGATGTCAGGTCGTCCGGTCGGACACCACGGTCCGCTGCGGCCGATCGAGTCGCGGGGCGGCGCCGGCGCAGCGATCGAAGACGGTCAGCGTTCCGGTGAGGGGGAACTGCCAGCCACGGCCGGCGCACCACCCCGCCCGGGGCAGCGCGGCCAGGTCGGGCGCGAGCGCCGGCCGCTCCGCGTCGAAGACGAAGACGAGCAGCCGGGTCGGCGGGACCCGGCGGTTCGCCAGCTCGCCGACCAGGGAGGTACCCGCAGCGCCGAAGAAGATCGTGTCCTGCCGTGGCACCCGGGCCGGTACCCGCCCGGCGCCGGCACTGGGGAGAGCTGCCGGCTCACGCGCCGGGTCGTCACTCGCCTCCATCGCGTACAGCCAGCCAGGCCGGGCGAGGCGGCCCCCGACCACCACCAGGTCTCCCGGGCGGTGCAGCTGCCGGGCCGCGATGGCCGCGTCGACCATCCGATCGAGGCCACGAGTCCGGTGCCGATGATCCCAGAGC
>NZ_CDWRCM010000067.1:12433-20179 GCF_977927585.1 Frankia sp. CcWB2
TGCCCGCTTCCCGACAGCGAGGTTCCCAGGAGCGGGACACCAAGCAAGATGATCATTGCGAGGCCGGCCAACGGCAGCACGGCGGTCGGAGAAATCGTGTTCGCGCCGGCGCTCGACGTCGGCGAGACACCGGAAACATCCAATCGTGACTGCTCGGTGACAGTCCTTCCGGTAGGGAGGGTCGGGGTCGCGGCCATCAGTGTCGGTACGGCCGGCTGAGGCCCGACGGCGGGGATACGAGGTCGCACCGCCGCCACGAACAGGACCACCAGCCGCCGGGTGCCCACCACGATCACAACGACGATCAGCGGCACGACGAAGAGGTTGGTCCGGGTCGGCCCGAACGGCCAGTACCGCGCGGCGCTCGCTCCCAGCATCAGCACCTGGGCTCCGCCGAGCGCGGTGAGGAGCAGCCTGCCGTCCGGTCGTCGTGCCAGCACGAGGACGCCGGTCAGGCCGGCGATCGACACCGCCACGGCGAGCAGCACCGAGACAACCGGCCCCCCGGACACCGTCGCATGGATGAGGCTCGGGTCGAACCGGTCGATGCCGGGCGGCATACCGGTGATGAAGGCTCGCATCTGATCGACGATGAAGCGTACGGCCTCGACCGGCCCACGACCGGCGATGAACTGGCGATCCCAGTAGTCGCCGCGACGCTGACTGGACTGGTGCCCGATGAAGAACACGGTGTGCGCCACGCTGATGGCGACCGCGGGCAGGCATTCCACCAGTCGCCAACGCCGCGCCGGACCGCGCCATACCTCCGCGGTCGCCAACGGCAGCACCAGAAAGATCCCGGGCACGGCGGTCAGGGCCAACAGGCCCGCCGCGGTGCGTCGCAGGAGCCGGGCACGGGAGAACCCGCCGGTGACAGGTTCAGGCCGCGGGGACAGCGAGGGCCGCGGGGACAGCGAGGGCCGCGGAGATGATCCGGTCGACCAGGCGAGGACGATGCAGACGGCGGCCAGCGCCTCGACGGAATACGGCTTGAGTTGGGTCGCGAGATCCAGGAAGGTCACGTTCAGGCACAGCCAGCACGTGGCGAACACCGCCGCGACCAGGCCGGTGAAACGGCGGGTGAGCAGGACGATCGCGGCACCGAGCAAGGGCACGGCGAGATACCCGGGAAGCCGGAGCGACCAGCTGTGCCAGCCGAGGACCTCGCCGGCCACCCGGGTCAGGCCGAACCAACCCAGCGCCGAGGGGGTGTTGGCGACGGTCAGCTCCGGCCAGAACGAGGACGCCGGTTCGCTGACGAAGTGGGCGCGCCAGATCTCGTCGTACCAGAAGGGTCTGGTCAGATAGGCATGCAGAATGCCGAGCACGGCCGCCAAGCCGACACCCACAGCGGCGGCCAGCACGGCGGAACGCGCCGGCCGCCACCGACCCGCCATCGGTCGGCGCCGGTCAGCCGAGAAGGATGACCACCCGGCGGCCGGGTTCCTCGCCCTCGGACTCACTGTGCACGCCGTCGATCCCGGCAACGGTGTCGTGCACCACCTTGCGCTCGAACGGCGTCATGGGAGCCAGCTTCTCCGGCTCACCACGCGTGATGGCGCGCGACGCCGCGGCGATCGCAATCTTGCGAAGCTCGACCCGCCGCCGAGCGCGATGGCCGCCGACGTCGAGCATGAGACGGCTGCGGGTGCCCGTCTTCTGGAGCACCGCGAGCCTGGTCAGTTCCTGCAACGCCTCCAGCGTCTCGCCGCCCGCCCCGATGAGCTTGTCCAGCCCCTCGCCTACCACGGCGACGACGGCGCGGCCGCTCTCGACGTCGAGGTCGAGGTCACCGTCCATGTCGACGATGTCGAGCAGACCCTCGATGTAGTCGGCGGCGATCTCGCCTTCCAACTCGAGATCGGACAGACGCCGATCCTCCGTGCCGGCAGTCTCGTCCGAGGGAGCGTGCTCGTCGGAGACTCCGGCTCCATCCACAGCCAGTTCAGGTGCCGAACCGGTCATCAGCGACTCTCCAGGGGAACGGGGGCGGCGGAGCAGAGATTACGGGATGCCGCCACTCGATGACGAAATCGGGTCGGCAGCCTGCCTGCCTGCCGGTCGGTCGGTTGGTCGGTTGGTCGGGAACGGCGTCTCCCGGATCAACGCCGCCCACCGGGCCGCTTGCCCTTGCCGCGCCGTTTCGCGGGTCGGGAGCCGCCGACCTGGCGCCGCACTCCGGCGGGTACGGGTGCCGGCCGGGGCGTGCTCTCCCCGTCGGAGGGTGCCGTCGGCCCGCTCGCCGCGCTCTGCCCGGCATTCTCGCCCGGGGCGTTCCTGCGGCCCGCCGCGCTGGTCTTCGCCTCCGCGCTCCGCTCCGTGGATGCGGCCGTGGTAGCGGCGACGCCGTTGTCCGAGACGCCACCGCCCGAGACGCCGTTGGCACCGGGACCGGCCGGCGCCCCCGCCTTACCGCTCTTCGGGGTCACCGCCGCCTTCGGAGTCACCGCAGTACGGGTCGCGGTCGAGGTGCCGTTACGGGACCGGGTGCCGGGGGGAGCCGTCGAGGACGTCCGACCGGCCGCCGCGGCACCGGAATCGCCGCCCTTGGTCGGGGTCACCGAGGCAGACCGGGGGCGGTTCTTCGACTTCGCCCCGGCTCGGACACCGGGAGCCGGCCGAGCGGGGGTGACGGCGCCGTCGGCGGCCGGACGGGCACCGGGCAGCCGGCCGTTCGCATCCTCGGTCTTGATCGGCGGCATCTTCTTCATGATGAAGAACTGCTGGCCCATGCTCCACAGGTTGGTGGTGAGCCAGTACAGCAGCACGGCGATCGGGAAACGGAAACCAAAGAAGGCGAGCATCAGCGGGGAGCCGTAGAGCAGCGCCTTCTGCATGATCGCCTGCTGCGGGTCGACCGGCCCGGTGCGGGCCATGATCTGGCGCTGCGTGAGGAAGGTCGTAAGACCCATCAGCACGATCAGGACGATCGCGAGAATCCTGACGTGCGTGCTGTCGACGCCGAGGAAGCGCGAGAAATCGCCATCGGAGGTGAACTTGCTCGCCAACGAGATGCCGAACACCTTGGCCGAGGCGATCTGCTCCACCTGGTCCGCGGAGAGCCCGACCCGGGGACGCCAGACCAGCGAGTGGTTCGGGCCCTCGTTCATCGGCGCCAGGTGGGTGAACACGTGGAACAGCGCGATGAACAGCGGGATCTGGAGGAAGATCGGGAGGCAGCCGAGAAGCGGGTTTCCATGCTCCCGCTGCAGCGCCATCATCTCCTGCTGCATGCGGGGTTTGTCGTGCCCGTACTTCTCCCGGATCTCCTTGATCCGGGGCTGCATCACCTGCATCGTCCGCTGCGACTTCACCTGCTTGACGAACAGCGGGAAGATCAGAATACGGACGCAGACGACCAGCAGGACGACCGAAAAGGCCCAGGAGAAGAAACTGGCAGCACCGAAGATCGGCGCGAATCCCTGGTGAAAGAAGACGATCGCGTTCGCCGCGAGGTGGTATAGGGGATCCAACAACAGTCTGACTCCTCACACCCACGGTCCGCGACCGGAACCGGCGATCTCGGCCCGCGCCCCCCGGCTGGGAGACGGAGGACCATGCCTGTGGACGGGCGGTACGGCGACGACCGGATCGCCCGCGCTCCGACCGTCGGGAGACCTGCCGGGGTCGGCCATCGCGCCCCTGGGTCTCCGAACGATTCCCGGAGCCGGATCCGTTCCCGGCACGGGGTCGTACCCGCCGGCCGCAAACGGTTGGCAGCGCAGCAACCGGGCGACGGCGAGGGCACCGCCACGCATACCCCCGTGGCGCCGCACCGCGGCCAGCGCGTAGGCGCTACAGGACGGCTCGAACCGGCACATGCCGGCGTTGCGGGCCGACCAGCCGGCTCGGTAGAGCCGCACGAGCCCGGTAAAGGTCCAGGCCAGGGGACCGCGTACCGCGCCGTCGGCGTTGCGGGCGACCCGCGGCAGGCGGCGCCACACCATCCGGGAGGCCAGCAGGAGGTCGACGACGGCCGCCGTGGCCAGCAGCACGACCAGCACCGTCCCGGCGGTCATCGTCCACGCCCATCCGGGCGCCTGGCATCCGCCGGCCGGGCCACCCTGGCGAGCGCGGCGTCCAGCGCACGGCCGAGCTCCGCGGAGCTCGCCGTCGCCGCATCGGGCAGCGCACGCACGACCAGCATCGTCCCCGGCGCGAGCGTGTCCAGCCGAACCCGTACCTGTTCCCGCAACCGGCGCCGCACCCTGTTACGCACGACCGCCTTCCCCACCCGACGGCCGACCACGAAGCCGGCCCGTGCCGGATCGCCGCTTGTTGTCCACAGATTGTGGACAACAAGCGGGCCGGATCGGGTTCGCCGACCCGTAGTCCCCACCCGGGCATATTCGTCCCGGGTTCGGACGCGGGAGCCCTCAGGAAGCATGACCGGCAAGGGGTACCAGCAGGACCAGCGGGAACCCGCCGTCAGGCGGAGAGCTCGCTGCGGCCCTTACGACGGCAGGCGGACAGGATCGCGCGGCCCGCGCGAGTCCGCATGCGCAGTCGGAACCCGTGCGTGCGGGCCCGCCGACGGTTGTTCGGCTGGAAGGTGCGCTTACTCACGTGAGAACTCCGTCTGCAAGATGGACGCGGGCGGTGATCTTCGCCGCCGAGGGGGGAGTGGGCCGCACCACACGGCCCGGGCAAGCAGATCCCACGACAAACGAAGCGGTCTAACACCGCGGTTCGGCCTAGCCTACACAGGGCGGTGCCTCGGACGGTCCGGCGGCGAGGGATCACTGCCGGGCAGGGGGGACCTTCGGCGATCCGCCGACCCCGTGCCCGCCGGCCGCGGCTGGCCGCACCACCGTCATCCGGCCATCGCCCGGTCGCCACCAGGCCGACCTTGCCACAACGGCACTACACCGAACGCCAAGACGCGAGCGCACCGCGGCCGCGGCCGCGGCTAGCCGGCATCCGTCCGGCGGCCGTGGAATGCCACACTGCCGCAGCGGGCCCTCGGCGCCTCCGACGATGGGGCAGGGACGCGGCCCGGCCGCCGCGGGTACGTTCCGGCCCCGGCACGGCGGCTCGGGCCGCACCTTACGATCCTGGTGGCAACGTCTCACTCGGGGCGGGCACCAGACCACGTCAGGTATGCCCGCGCTCGGTGAGAACGACCGGCTCGGTGCACCCTGACCTGTGGAAAACGCCTGTGGAGAGGGCGGTCGGCGGAGGGGCCAGGGCGGAACGGGGGGGACCTGGAGCGGATTCAAATGACCTCACTGATACAGGTTCATCCCCGGGAATGAGCCGGTTGCGCCACGCCGCATGCCGTGTCGTGTCCATACACAGGTTGTGGACGACGATGTGGAGAACCATCGCGACGAGGCCCCTCGGTCGCTCGGTGGCCGGGGACCACATCACCAGCCGCATCAGCCGCGACGCACCTCCAGCACGCGGGGAGCAGCACCACCCGCAAACCGTACCGAACTGCCCGAGGAGCCCCCGTGTCCAACCTCCGCGCCGACTCCGTCGCCGGTCTGCCGTTCGGGGACGAACCTTCGGGTGACCCGGACCTGGCCGCGGTGTGGAGCCAGGCCGTCGCCGGGGTCGCCGACGGCACGCTGTCCGCCCAGCAGCGTGCCTGGCTGCGGCTGACCCGCCCCCTCGGGCTCGTCCAGGACACGGCTCTGCTGGCCGCGCCGAACGAGTTCACCAAGGATCTCCTCGACTCGCGCCTGCGCCCCTTCTTGTCCACAGCGTTGTCCACAGCCTATAGGCGGGAGATCAGGGTCGCGGTCACCGTCGAACACCTGCCTGATCCGGAACCGATGAGCGGACCGATCCGGATCGTACGGCCGGTGGACGCCAGAGGCGACACCGCACCGGGTCAGGGCTCGGGCCCCGCCTCCGGTTCGGCGTTGAACGCGGGTGCCGGATCGGGATCGACCGACACCGCCGCAACCCCGGTGCCGGGGGCGAGACCGGGCTCGTCGGCGGCCCCGGCATCAGCCGCTCCGGCACCGGCACCGGCACCGACGGCACTGGTGAACGGCGAACTGCCCTTCCCCGACGCCACCGAGGGAACACCACCGGTACGGGTCAGCGCGGGTCTCGGACGCGATGCGGCGCCGCACGAGACCGAACCGGCCCAGGCCCGGCTAAACCCCCGCTACATTTTCGAGACGTTCGTCATCGGCGACAGCAACCGGTTCCCCCACGCGGCAGCGGTGGCCGTCGCCGAGGCACCCGCGAAGGCCTACAACCCGCTTTTCATCTACGGGGACTCCGGGCTCGGCAAGACTCACCTTCTGCACGCGATCGGCCACTACGCACTCAAGCTCTACCCGAACATGCGGGTGAAGTACGTGAGCTCCGAGGAATTCACCAACGACTTCATCAACTCGATCCGGGACGACCGCCAGCAGGCGTTCCAGCGGCGCTACCGTGACATCGACGTCCTGCTCGTCGACGACATCCAGTTCCTGGAGAACAAGGAGCGGACGCAGGAGGAGTTCTTCCACACCTTCAACGTCCTGCACGACGGCGAGAAGCAGATCGTGATCAGCTCCGACCGCTCGCCCAAGCAGCTCTCGGCCCTGGAGGACCGGCTGCGCAGCCGCTTCGAGTGGGGACTGATGACCGACATCACCCCGCCCGACCTCGAGACGCGCATCGCCATCCTGTCGAAGAAGGCGGCCACGGAGCGCCTGCCGGTACCTCCGGACGTCCTCGAATACATCGCCACGCACATCGAGCGCAACATCCGTGAGCTGGAGGGGGCGCTGATCCGGGTCGCGGCCTTCGCAAGCCTGAACAAGTCCCACGTCGACCGCACGCTCGCCGAGATCGTGCTGCGTGATCTCATCCCCGATGCCGGCAATCCCGACATCACGGCCGCCGCAATCATGAACGCAACGGCGGCGTACTTCGGCGTCTCGATGGAGGACCTGTGCGGCACCTCACGTAGCCGCGTGCTGGTCACCGCCCGTCAGATCGCGATGTACCTGTGCCGGGAGCTGACCGACCTGTCGCTACCGAAGATCGGCCAGCACTTCGGGGGTCGGGATCACACGACGGTCATGCATGCCGACCGCAAGATCCGCGGTCTGATGGCGGAACGACGCGCGATCTACAACCAGGTCACCGAGCTGACGAACCGCATCCGTCTGCAGGCCCGGCAGGCCTAGCGCCGCTGCCCGCTGCCACCGCCGCTGCCCACCGCCGGGCAGCACGGTTCCTTCCTATTCCCCCGGCCGGAACGGTCCTGCGGACCGATGGCTGCCGCCCGACGGCGGGGCGTGACGCCTCGCCGGGTGTCACACATGGCGCATGGACCGGACGCCGCGGGGCAGGACTCCCCCGAACGACCACGGACAACCGGGGACAACCGGGGACAACCGCACCGAGCCCACTGGGTGGTTCCGCCCACAGCTTGTGGAAAACGTTGTGGACAGCCTGCGGTCGGAACGGTGGAGTGGCAGTGGACAGCCTGTGGACAACTCGGGGAAGGCCTGTGGAGGGACAACGTGGTCCTTGTGGACGCAGATCGGGCCTGGGGATAACCACTGCGCGCATGCACAGATCCACCCACAAGATTTGCACCGGCCGACAACCCCTCTGACCTGCGGAAACAGCGGTTATCCCCAGTATCCACACCCCCTACTACTACGACCAACTAGATTTTTCTAAGAATGATCAAAAGCTCTTAGTACTAGGGCCTGTTTGGGAAGTATGTCCCGAGGCTGGCCGTGGATCTGATGGTGATTTTCGGATTGCATGATCCGTTGTGTGGTGCGG
>NZ_CDWRCM010000068.1:0-5935 GCF_977927585.1 Frankia sp. CcWB2
GGCACGGCTGGGCGGTGACAGTGCACCGCGCGCAGGGCAGCGATGTGGCCCGCCGTCGTCGCCGTGTTCCCGCCGGAGGCCGGCCGGATGCTCACCCGTCCGCTGATCTACACGGCGCTGACCCGGGCGCAGGCCCACCTGTCGATTGTGCCCGTGAACGGCCCGGCCATCCGCAACGCCGTGCGGAGCTCGGGCGGACGGCGCCGTATGACGCTGCTCCCGGCTCTGCTCGCCGGGCAGACCGCCGGCGGCTTCGACGATCCCGACGACGATCCCGACGGGGGGGCCGGACGACAGGCCCGACGGCGGGTCCGGCGCGCGGCGGGCGGGCGGCGCGACGGCTGGGGAGGCAGCCCGCGTACGGGACGGCGACGAACGGATGACAGTCTGAAACGTCGGGGCGTACATCCCCGCCAGCAGGCGACTGCGGCCACCCGGCGGAAGGCGGTTCTCTGACGGGAGGCAAGATCGTGGCAGACGAGGGGGCATGGTGAACGTAGACGCATCCGGGAGTCCAACCGCCGGCCAGGACGCCGGATCCGGGCCGGCGGTGCTCTCGGGTCCCCGCCGCCCCCAGGCGCCGGTGGGCGTGACCGCGACCGTGACCGCGGTCGTGGCCGCAGCCGCGAACAGTGCCACAGCCGGTGTCACGACCGGGACGGTCATCACGCCCGGGACCGCGTGCACGACCACCGCCGTGGCGCGGATCGCGGCGGCCAGCCCGCAGCTGCTGGTAGTCGCCGTCATACTCGCCGTCGCCGCCGGCGCGCTGATGCGGTTCGCCACCCCCAGCCATCTGTGGCTCGACGAGTCGTTGACGGTCGCCATCGCCTCGCGCCCCGTCCCACAGCTGCTCGACGCACTGCGGCACGACGGCTCACCGCCGCTGTACTATCTGCTGCTGCACGCCTGGATCGCGGTGTTCGGCGACGGGGACGTCGCCGTGCGGGCGTTGTCCGGGGTGCTGTCGCTGGCGACGCTGCCGGTGGCGTGGCTGGCTGGGCGGCGGGTGGGCCGGACGGCCTCCCAGGCCGGAAACGGTGGCCGTGACGCCGACGCCTGGGTGATCCTGGCGACTCTGCTGATGTTCGCCTGCTCTCCCTACGCGATCCGCTACGGCAGCGAGACGCGGATGTACTCGCTGGTCGTCCTGTTGGTGCTGGTGTTCGGGCTCGCGACCGTGCGGGCGCTGGAACGCTCCGAGCCGGCCCGGCTGGCGATGCTGACGCTGGCGACCACCGCCCTCGTCTACACCCACTACTGGACGTTCTTGCTGATCTTCACCGTGGCGGCGTTCATGCTGCTGCAGGCCCGGCGGCGGCCCCAGTACCGGCAGGTGACCCTGCGGGCCTTCGCCGCGATGGCGGCCTCCGCCGCGCTGTTCGCACCGTGGATGCCGTCGTTCCTGTTCCAGATGCTGCACACCGGAACGCCCTGGGCGCCCAAGGTGCAGGCCCAGGTGCTACTGGACACGGTCTTCGACTGGGCCGGCCCGACCTCCACGGGTGCGCTGCTCGGCATCGTGCTGCTCGGGGGCGCGCTCATCGGCCTGACCGCGCGTCCGGACGGGCGGGAGCTCGCGGTCAAGCTCTCCGGCCGGGTGCCGGGCCGTTACCTGGCCGCGATCTGGCTGGTCCCCCTCGTCCTGGCCTACTTCGTGAACATGTTCGGCGGCAGCGCCTACGCCGAGCGATACACCGGCATCGCCCTGCCGGCCTGCCTGCTGCTCGCCTCCCTCGGCATCGCCCAGCTGCCGGGCCGGCATGTGCGGGCCGGGGTACTGGTCGTCGCCTCGCTCAGCGGCCTGCTCGGCGGGTGGCAGCTCGCCCGGACCGAACGCACCCAGGCCGGGGAGATCGCGGACCGGATCGTCGCGCTGGCCCGGCCGGGAGACGTGGTCGCCTACTGCCCGGACCAGCTCGGCCCGGCCGTGCACCGGGCAATCGAACGGCACGGCGAGGTCACGGTACGGGAGATCGTGTACGCGGACAGTTCCGGCCCGGCGCTCGTCGACTGGGTCGACTACGCCGACCGGATGAAACGGGCGAACGGCACCAGCTTCGCGGCCGAGGTCAACGAACTGGCCGGTCCCGGCCACGCCGTGCTGCTCGTCCGCGCGGACGGTTACCGGTTCCTGGAGGGCGCCTGCGCCGTGCTGTCCGACCAGCTCGCCACGCTGCGCGACCGCACCGTGCAGGTCGAGCGGCGCAACCTGTACGAGGGCGCGTCGCTGGAACGGTTCTCCACGCTGCGCTGACCGCCCGCGCGGGCGGGGTCGTCGACGGCGAGGGCCGCGACGGCCAGCACGAGCAGACCCATCGGCAACGTGTAGTGGTTGAAGAAGGTCTGCTTGTTCATCAGGTTCAGGGTGAGCAGGACCAACGCGGCCCCCAGGCAGAACCCGGTGGCGTCCCCGCGGGCCCGCCAGGCCGCCGTGTAGGCACCGAGGAGGGCGACCGCGGTCAAGCCGAATCCGAGCGTGACCCCGAAATGCGACGCCAGGCCCGGCAGGGACAGCGAGTGGGCGAGCACCTCGTAGTGGAGGTTCGTCCAGACCGCGTCGTCGAGGAAGTCCCGGGGACCGGCCACCACCCAGGGGGCGACGAGGAGCGCCGCCACGACCGCGGCCGCGGCCGTCCGGCGGGGCCCGAACGCGGGGTAGCCCGCCGCCATGGGGATCAGCAGCACGACGTGCTGTTTGGTCGCCAGGGCGAGCGCGAACGCGACGACCGCCACCCGTCCCCGCCCGCTCGTCGACGCCCACACCGTCGCCGCCAGGCACGCCACGAGCAACGGCTCGGTCCAGGACTGCTGCAGGGCGTACATCGACTCGGGGAACACGACGACCAGCAACGGCAGCGCGGCCACCGCCGGCGCCGCAGGTGCCCTTCCCCCGGGTGCCCTTCCCGCGCCCGCGACCGCGCGGATCAGGACCGCCGCCACCGCCAGGGCCAGCAGCAGGCCGTAACGGACGTCACCGAGCAGAAGCCGGAAGGGAGCCAGGAGCACGGACGTGACCGGTAGATAGGGGTAGACGTCGAACAAGCCGTCGACCGGGTACTCGGCCCGGCTCGGCGCCCACTGCTGCCGGTACATGTCGGCCCCGTGCGGCAGGCCGGCCGTGGAGACCTGGAGCAGGTGGAAGACGTCGATGCGGGGCGTCGGCACGGCGCGGATCGTGGCGACGCCCGCCGCGCAGGCCAGGGCCAGGACCAGCCAGAACACCCACGGAGAGGCGAGCACATCGAGCCGGCCCCGGCCCTGGTGGGGCTCCCGGCCGATCCGGCGCCCCCGGGCGGCGCGGTGCAGCATGACCAGGATCGACCCGGCGGCGAGCAGGCCCGCGAGGATCGCGAGCACGTCCGCCACCGTGGCGAACCGGCCGACGGCGTAGTAGCGGGGACGGCGCACGAGCGGCACGACGCCGATCATGACCGCCACGAGCAGCCACGCCCCAAACCACCCACGCGGGCGCACGGCCACGGCGGTGCTGGCGGTACCGGCGTCGGCGGCGGGGCCGGCGGTGCCGGCCACGACCACCACCGCCAAGATCACTGCCGCGAAACCTACCAGGACGCTCGACAGCGCCCAGGCGCCGTACCGACCATCCTTGGCCGCGATGCCACCGGCCACCGCGCACCAGCCGACCAGGATCGCCGGCATCACCCGCCCCGGAGGAACCGGCCCGTCCGGGGGAGGCGAGGTCTGCGGTGCCCGTTGACCGGGTATCGGCAATGCCATGTGCGCACGATGCCAGAGCCGCACCCGATCAGGCGGCCCGGACGCGCGTTATGGGAATAGGGCGGACGTATCACGGATCATCGCATGGTGTCGGGGCGAGGGGGTGCGGACGGGTCGAGGGGGTGCGGACGGGTCTCCGCTCGCGCCATGCAACACTTGCGACCCGGGACCGGTCCCAGGGGTCCGGCGTCCCGGTGGCGCGATGCCCGGTGTCCGTCCACCCGAGTGACCATGAGTGTGTGTTGAGGAGAGGTCCTGCACAGTGACCGAAAAGCCAGAGGTAGTCGTCATCGGAGCCGGACCGGCAGGTCTGACCGCCGGTTGGGAGCTGGTGAAACGGGACGTCCCCGTGACGATTATCGAGGGTGACTCGGTCGTCGGCGGAATCAGCCGTACGGCCCAGCGTGAAGGTTGGCGTTTCGACATCGGCGGCCACCGCTTCTTCACCAAGGTTCCCGAAGTCGAGAAGCTCTGGCACGAGATCCTGCCGGACGAGGACTTCCTGCTGCGCCCCCGATCGAGCCGCATCTACTACAACGGGAAGTTCTTCGACTACCCGCTCAAGGCCGGAAACGCGCTCGGCGGGCTCGGCCTGGTCGAGGCGGCGCGCTGCATGGCCTCCTACGCTGCGGCCCGGATCCGGCCGCCGCAGGACCAGAGCAACTACGAGAACTGGCTGGTGGCCCGTTTCGGCTGGCGGCTCTACCGCACCTTCTTCAAGACCTACACCGAGAAACTGTGGGGCGTTCCGGTCAGCGAGATGCCCTCGGACTGGGCCGCGCAGCGCATCAAGAGCCTGTCCATGATGAACGCGATCGTGAACGCGGTCCTACCGAAGCGGAACCAGAAGGAGATCACCTCCCTCATCGAGGAGTTCCAGTACCCCAAGTACGGGCCCGGAATGATGTGGGAGACCGCCACCGACAAGATCACTAAACAGGGCGGCCGAGTGGTCTTCGAGGAGAAGGTCCGCAAGATCCACCACGCCGACGGCCGCGCGACCGGCGTCACCACGACTGTGACCGGCGGGTACGGCCCGGGGGCCGGTGCCCCGGAGTCCTCGCGCTCCGACCTCGGCAGCGAGTACCAGTACCAGGCCGACGAATTTATCTCGTCGATGTCGTTCTCCTCCCTCGTCCGGGTGATGGACCCGCCGGCACCGGCCTACGTGCTGGCGGCGGCGAACGCGCTGAAGTACCGCGACTTCCTCACCATCGCCCTCGTGGTGCCGGCCTCGGCCGGTTTTCCGGACAACTGGATCTACATCCACTCCCCCGCCGTCAAGGTCGGCCGGATCCAGAACTTCGCCTCCTGGTCGCCGTTCCTGGTCAAGGACGGGCGTACCTGCCTCGGCCTGGAGTACTTCGTCTTCGAGGGTGACGAGACCTGGAACGCCCCCGATGAGGAACTGGTCGCGCTCGGGACGAAAGAACTCGTCGAACTGGGTCTGATCAGGGCCCAGCAGGTGAAACAGGGTTTCGTCGTACGCATGCCGAAGGCATATCCATACTACGACATACACTACAAGAAGAACGTCGATATCATCCGCGCCTGGCTGGCCGAGAACACGCCGAACGTCCACCCGGTCGGCCGTAACGGCATGCACCGTTACAACAACCAGGACCACTCGATGCTCACCGCGATGCTCACGGTCCAGAACATCATCGACGGCACCAAGCACGATGTGTGGGAGGTCAACGTCGACGAGGATTACCACGAGGAGGTTTCGTCGCCGGCCCGGGGCGCCGCCCGGTCCTGACGGAGGATTCGCCCGGGGCACGGATTCATCCGGGACGGGTTTGTCCGGGACGGATTCATCCGGGGCACAGATTCGACGGGCGTCGCCACTCGAACGCCGTCACACGGGCATCGCCGGAATGTCGGGCGCGTTTCACCGCCGGCGCCCGCTCCGCTTCCGGGGCCAGCCGGCATGACCGGGGACGGCCCGGTATTACCGAGTACGGAGCGGATGGGTGACGGGACGGGCCGCGTCCCGTCACCCATCCGGGACATCATCGAGGCGTAGGGGCGCGCCACGCGAGACTGGTACCGGGTGCGGCCCTGCCCGGCCGGCCGGTCGTCTACCGGCCGGCCCGTCGCAGTCCGGTCAATGTGGACGGAAGGGACTGACCGTGACGGATGTCGCGGTCCGGCCGGCGGAGCAGCTCCCGGAGCCGGTCGACCAGGTCGGGAA
>NZ_CDWRCM010000068.1:6057-11636 GCF_977927585.1 Frankia sp. CcWB2
GTATCCGGCCGTACGGGACGGATCTTCACCGCGGTAGTGGGGGTACTCCTCGCCGTCTCGGTGATCGTGCGGTTCACCGCCAGCCAGGCACTCTGGCTGGACGAGGCGCAGAGCGTCGCCATCGCCCGCCTGCCCCTGCGCGGGTCGGCCTTCACGATGTGGGACGGCCTGCTACAGGACGGCTCACCGCCGCTGTATTACCTGGTGCTCCACGGCTGGATCAAAGCGTTCGGCGAGGGCACCTTCGCGGTCCGGTCCCTGTCCGCGCTGATCAACATTGGTGCGGCGTGGCCGCTGTTCCTGCTCGCCCGCCGCGTGGTCGGCGAGCGAGCGGCGCGGGTCAGCGTCGTGCTGTACCTCACGTCGCCGTTCGCGTTGTACTTCGGGACCGAGACCCGGATGTACAGCCTCATCGTGCTGCTCACCGCGTTGGGTGGGCTGGCGTTGGAACGCGTCCTGCGGGCACCGTCGATCAGATCGGCGATCGCCCTGGCGCTCTGCGCGGGAGGCCTGGCGCTGACCCATTACTGGTGCCTCTACCTGCTGCTCACGGTCGGAACGTGGCTGGTCCTGCTGCTGGTGGCCCGTCCGTGGTGGGTCAAGCGCCAGATCCGGCGCGGCGAGGGCGCGGGCGCGGCGGACCCAGCGGGTGTGCCGGGTAGCGCGGGTGTACCCGGGTACCGTTCCGCCCCGGGAAGCCCGGGAAGCCCGGCAAGTCCGGCAAGTCCGGCAAGCCGGGGCCGGGGCGCCCCCCACAGTCACCGGACGCCGACCCGTTTCCTCACCCCGCAGCGGCGGGGGCCGGTCTTCGGGCTGCTCGGCATCGTCGGTGGCGGGCTGGTCTTCGCCCCGTGGCTGCCCGACTTCTTCGACCAGCTCACCCACACCGGCACCCCCTGGGGAGAGCCCGCCAGCTATGCCGCGATCTCCCACGCCTACGGCCAGTGGGCCGGCGGCCCGACGACCCTGGGTCGCCTATTGCTGTTCCTGGTCACCGGTCTCGCCGCCGCCGGCATCGCCGGCCGGCCCGCGGGTGGCCGGTTCATCCTTCTCGACCTGCGTGGTCTCGAACCGGGCCGGACCCTGTTCCTGCTGGCCACCGGCACGCTCGTCGTCGCGGTGACGGCGGGCAAGGTGGTCGGCAACGCCTGGGCCGACCGGTACACCGCCACCGCCTTCGTGCCGTTCCTGCTGGTCATCGGGCTCGGCGCGACGATCATCACCGATCGGCGGGTGTTCCACGGAGTGGTCGCCGTCGCGGCCCTGACCGGTCTGCTCGCCGGGACCTCCGACATCCACCGGGAGCGGAGCCAGGCCACCGAGGCCGCGCAGGTCCTCGAGCGGATCGCCCGGCCCGGTGATGTGATGCTGGTCTGCCCGGACCAGCTCGGACCAGGCCTCGCCCGTACCGTGCCGAACTGGATGAAGGTGTACGTCGTGCCGACCTACGCACCGCCGGACCGGGTCGACTGGGCCGACTACGAGCAGCGCAACGAATCAGCCGACGGGGTCGCGATCGCCCGGCGCGCCCTCGCCGAGGCCGGTCCGGAGCACACCGTCTTCCTCGCCGGTTCCGGGTCGTACCGCACCTACGAGGAGCTGTGCACGGTGGTGCGCACCACCCTGCAGGAGGCCCGGCCACTCGCGGACGAGGTCATGAAGCAGGGTCTGCCGGCCAGGGGCTACGAGAACTACGCGCTGCTGCGGTTCCGGGCCTCTTGACCGCGACCGAGGCCCTTCCGGATGATCATCGGGTAGGTGGCGGCATGGGCGGCCGGCATGCGGCCACCCGCTGGGAGGACCGCTGGCAGCTGCGCGAGGTCGTGCTCGCCTGGCTCGCGGCCCGGCTGGCGGTCGGTGCGGCGCTGGCGCTGACCAGGTATATCGCCGACGATGCCCGCGGGCAGCAGGGCGCGCAGCTGAGCACCACCGACCTGCTCGGTTGGGACGCCGGGTGGTACCAGACGATTGCCGAGGTCGGGTACAGCGGCGCCGGGGCCGAGAGCCGCCGGTTTTTTCCCCTGCTGCCGCTGCTCGTGCGGGGGTTGTCGAAGCTGCCGGGGGCCGACGCCCACGTCGGTGTCGTGCTCCTGGTCGTGGTCAACGTGTGCGCGTTGGTCTTCGCGCTGCTGCTGGTGGGGCTCGCCCGGTTCGAGGGGTTCGCCCCGGAGGCGACCACCCGGCTCATCTGGCTCGCCGCGCTGGCTCCGCCCGCCTTCGTCCTGGTCATGGGGTACGCCGAGGGACTCGCCGGGCTGCTGGCCGTGGCGGTGTTCCTCGGTGCCCGCAGCGGACGCTGGGAGCTGGCGGCCGTGGCCGGTCTGCTCGGCGGCCTGTGTCGCCCCCTCGGTCTGGTCCTCGCGGTGCCGGTACTTCTCGAGGCGGCCCGGGGGCTGCCCTGGCCGCTCGTCCGCCGGCTCGGCCCCAGCCCCAGCCCCAGCCCCAGCACGCCGACCACCACGCCTACGGCTGGAACACTCACCGCCCATGATGGGCTGCGTCGGCTGCTCGCCGTGCTCGCCCCGGTGGCCGGCGCCGGCATCTACCTGCTGTGGTCGGCGCACTCCTACGGTGACGGGCTGGCGCCGTTCACGCTGCAGCGCGACGCGGCACGTCACGGCAGCAGCTCGAACCCGCTGGCAGTGCTGTGGGACGCGGCTCGGGGCGCCTTTTCCGGCGAGCTGGGCACGGCACTGCACGTGCCGTGGCTGCTCTTGGCGCTCGTCGGGCTGGTGGTCATGGCGCGCCGGCTGCCGGTGTCGTACCCGGTGTGGAGCGCCCTGGTCCTGGCGGCCGTGCTGACCGGCAGCAACCTGGACTCCGCCGAGCGGTACGTCTACGGGGCGTTCCCGTTCCTGCTGGTCGCCGCGCTCGTCACCGGCCGGCGGGAGATCTTCACGTTCACACTCGCCGCCACCACGGCCGCGATGACCCTCTACGCGACGCTGGCCTTCACCCTCTCCTACGTGCCCTGACCGCCGGCCGCGCGTCGGTGGGTACATGGCGCATGGGCCCGCATCATCTCGCGAGCGATTCCAGAAGCCCTTCCAGAAGATGGCGAAACGATTAACGTAGAGGGGGACCGCACGATGATCGGTCGCCATCCCACGCCGCACCACGCCACGCGCAGCCGGTCATCCTCCGCTCGCAACCACGAGGTCAGGCCGCATTGGATGGAGTAGAGCTGGAGTACCAGCGGCTGTACCTGCCGCCGGGTACGGACTGCCGGGCAGCCGTCCAGATCCTCACGATGCACGCCGAGTTCGGCCACTGGGAGCTCGAACGCCTGCGGCTGTTCCCGGATGGCTCCCGGCGGGTGGTGCTGCGCCGCCGTCGGCGCCCCGGCGGCCTGCCCGGTTATCTGCCCGCCTGACAGCCGCCCACCTGGCAACGGACCTGGGAGGGCGTGCGCACCTCGACCACGTCCGGAGCGATCCCCCGGGTCTGCAGATGCCGTCCCGACAATGCCCATCCGGCCGGCACCTCGACTCCGGGGGCGTCGGCTCCGGTGGCGTCGGCTCCCGCGTCGCCGGTATCCGCCTGCCGGGGCCGCCCCACCGTCCAGACGTCGGCCCGGAACCAGTGATCGCGCCAATGGGCGCTGTCGTCGGCCCGCAGCTGCACGAACCGGCGACGCAGAACCTGCCGGGCGACCTCCAGCGCGGACAACACGCTGACCTCGATGCCCCCGGACGGCTCGGCCCGATCGGCGATCCACACACTGCCGTCCCGGCTGGCTTGCACGAGATAGGCGTAGGTAGCCGGGGGGTGGTCCGCGTCTGCGCCCACCGGAACTCCGACGCCCACCGGAACTCCGACGCCGATGCTGGACAGCGGATCGCCAGCCATACCCCCATCATGTCATGCATTAACGATGACGCATACGCGGATGGTGCTCCGCGCGCGGACGGTGGCATCTCGTCAAGCCGTACCGGCAGGTTCGGGTCAGGAGGTCCGGGTCAGGATGCGTGCAGGAAGCGGTCGAGGACGCGGACGCCGAAGCGCAGCGAGTCGAGCGGCACCCGTTCGTCCACCCCGTGGAACATGCCGGAGAAGTCCAGGTCGGGCGGCAGCAGCAACGGGGAGAACCCGAAGCAGCGGATGCCGAGCCGGGAGAAGGACTTCGCGTCCGTACCGCCGGAGAGCATGTAGGGCACGGCCCGGGCGATCGGGTCCTCGGCGCGCAGCGACGTGGCCATCGCCTCCACCAGCGCGCCGTCGAAGCTGGTCTCCAACGCCTGGTCGTGGACGACCCATTCGCGACGGATGTCCGGCCCGAGGATCTCGTCGAGCTGGCGGATGAACTCCTCCTCCTGACCGGGCAGATAGCGACCATCGACGTAGGCGGTGGCCTCGCCCGGGATCACGTTGACCTTATGACCGGCCTCGAGCTGGGTCGGGTTGGCGGTGTTACGCAGCGTAGCGCCGATCATCCGGGCGATCGGGCCGAGCTTCGCGACGGTCGCCTCCAGGTCGTCCAGGTCGAACTCGATGCCGAGCGCCTCCCCGAGGGAGTTCAGGAACACCCGGACCGTCGGGGTCATGACCAGCGGGAAGGTGTGCCGGCCGAGCCTCGCCACCGCCTCGCACAGCGCCGTCACCGCGTTGTCATCGCTGATCATCGAACCGTGGCCGGCCCGGCCGGCCGCGGTCAGCTTCATCCAGGCGATGCCCTTCTCCGCCGTCTCGATGAGGTAAAGGCGCAGGTCGTCGGAGACGGTGTAGGAGAACCCGCCGACCTCGCTGATCGCCTCAGAGCAGTCGGCGAACAGGTCGGGATGGTTCTCGACGAGCCAGCGCGCCCCGAGGGCACCGCCGGCCTCCTCGTCCGCGACGAAGGCGACGACGAGGTCCCGGGGTGGCCTGCGGCCGGTGCGGACGATGTCGCGGATGACCGCGAGGGTCATCGCGTCCATGTCCTTCATGTCCACCGCGCCCCGGCCCCACAGGCAGCCGTCGGCCTCCTCGCCAGCGAATGGCGGCAGGCGCCACTCGCTGGCATCCGCCGGCACCACGTCGAGATGACCGTGGACGAGCAACGGCGCACGCGAGGGATCCGCCCCCTCCACCCGGGTCACCACGCTGGTGCGGCCCGGGGCCGACTCCAGCAGGGTCGGCTCGAGGCCCACCTCCGCGAGCTTCGCCGCGACGTACTCCGCGATCGGACGCTCGTTGCCGTCGCCGTTGCCACGGTTAACCGACTCGAAGCGGAGCATCTCCCGACAGAGCTCGACCACCTCGCCCTCCGCCGACGGGGCGGTCACCGGCAGGCGCAGGCCACCGGTGCGGTCGGGGGGGGGCGTGGACGCACTCGCCATGCCGCCTAGTCTGCCCCGTCGGGGGTGCAGCCGCCGGATTCGGGCCGTACCGTGAAGCAGAGTCGTAACCAGCCTGCAGCATTGCGCGTCCCGCTGCAGCATTGCGCCGTCCCGCGGGACGACCGGCATAGCGCGGGCATAGCATGGCACCCGTGCCAACGCCGCACCTGCAGGGCAAGAAAGCGACGCTGCTGGCGACGCTGTACGGCAGAGCGCTGGACGCCGGGTCGGCTGACCCCATCCTGCACGACACCATGGCTC
>NZ_CDWRCM010000068.1:11889-15802 GCF_977927585.1 Frankia sp. CcWB2
GGACGCCGTCAAAAAGATCGACTTTGACTTCACCAGAACCGGTCTGCGCCGCAGCGAACACGCCCTCGTCGCGCTCAGGGCCAGGCACTTCGACGAGTGGACCCGCGAGTTCCTCACCACGCATCCGAAAGCCACCGTGCTGCACCTGGGCTGCGGCCTGGACGCCCGCGCCTACCGCCTCGACCCCGGCCCCGGCGTGCGCTGGTTCGACGTGGACTACCCCGATGTGATGGATCTACGCCGGCAGCTGTACCCACCGCGTCAGGGTTACACGCTGCTCGGCTCGTCCGTGACCGACCCGTCCTGGCTGGCGCAGATACCGAGTGATCTTCCCGTGCTGATGGTCGCCGAAGGCCTGACCATGTACCTCCGCGAGGACGAAGGCACGGCGGTCCTCCGCCGGATCGTCCAACACTCCCCCGGCGGCCAGTTGGTCTTCGACGCCCTCAGCAGACGCGGTATCCGGATACAGCGGTTCAACAAGGCGATCCAGGCCGCCGGGGCGACCGTCTCCTGGGGCATCGACAGCTGCGCGGAACTTGAGGCGATCGACCCCCGCCTGCGGTGCGTGACCGCCATGAGCGCTTTCGACCTTGACCGGTCCGGGACGCTGCCGGCGGGCTATCGTGTGATGGCCGCGGTGGCGACGCTGGCCCCCGCCCTGCGACGGATGGCGGCCTTCTACCGGCTGGACTTCTGACGGACGTCTCCGCCCTGGTCGGCGGCCCGGTCTTCAGATTGACGAGAAGCCGCTATCACCTTTCCTCCTCGCCCTCCTTGCCTTTCCAGAGCCTTTCGTGTCCGATTTATCCCTCTGGAAAGACAAGAGCAAGAGCAAGTCAGAACAGGTCAGACGGCAGGACGGCGGCGGAGCAGGTAGGTATCCATGATCCAGCCTTTACGCTCGCGGGCCTCGGCGCGGGTCCGCTCGATCAGTCCGCCGACCTCGGCGACCGGACCGTGCAGCAGGACCTCGTCCGGGGTGCCGAGGTAGGCGCCCCAGTAGATGTCGACGTCGTCGGCAGGCAGGGCCAGGAAGGTATTCTCGGCATCGAGCATGACGACGACGTCGTCGACCCCCGGCGGGAATCCGGCGGCGAGCCGGCGACCGGTCGTGATCTCGACCGGGCCGCCGATCCGGTTCAGGATCAGCCGGTGGCTGGCGGCGAGCGCCTGCACGCTGGTGATCCCCGGGATCACCTCGTAGTCGAACCGCACCACGCCCCGCGCCACGATCCGGTCGATGATGCGCAGCGTGCTGTCATACAGCGACGGATCACCCCAGACCAGGAACGCCCCGCAGCCGTCCTCGCCCAGCTCGTCAAGCATCATCCGCTCGTACAGCGCGGCCCGGCGGGAATGCCAGTCCTCGACGGCGGCAGTGTAGTCCGTCGGGGACCGGTCGCGGCTCGGGTCACGGGCCTCGACGATCCGGTAGCCGTTCCCCTCGACGTGCCGGTCGAGGATCTCCCGCCGCAGCCGGACCAGGTCCTCCTTCGCCGCCCCCTTGTCCAGGACGAAGAAGACGTCGGCCCGGTTCAGCGCCTTGACGGCCTGGATCGTCAGCTGGTCGGGGTCGCCGGCACCGATGCCAATGACGAGGATCGTGCGCATCTCAGCGCGGATCGGACCCGGCCGTGCTCACCGAATCCGGGCCCGCCGTAGCTGCCGGTCCCGCCGTAGCTGCCGGGCCCGGGGCGGCGCCCACCCCTGGGACGATCTTGCCGGGGTTGAGGTTGCGGCCCGGGTCGATGCCGTCGAACAGCGCCGTGAGCAGGCACACGCCGGCTGGTGAGATGTCGTCGGCGAGCCAGCGCGCATGCTCGACACCGACCGCGTGGTGGTGGGACAGGGTGCCGGCATGCTCGATGAAGCCCTGCTGGATCGCGGACTTCACCGTGTCGTACCCGCCGATCGCCTCCAGCGTCACCGGGGAGGCGTAGGCGAACGTGAAGTACAGGCAGGCCCCGGAGTGGTACGAGTGCGACAGGTGGCACATGATCCAACCGGTCACGCCGATCTCGGCGAACGCCTTGTTCGCCCGTGCGACCACCCCCCGGTACAGCGGGCCGAGCTGCGACCAGGACGTCGACGTCTCCGACACGTCGGCCATCGCGCCCTGGCCGAGCAGGAAGTCCCGGATGTACGGGGTGTCGAACTTCTTCTGGTCGTAGAGCTGCCCCGGGCCGGTGCCGACACAGATCCCGCCCCGGCGCGCGACGATCGCCCCGACCAGCTTGCGCTGGGCCTTGACGTGCGCGGGTGAACCCTCGAAGCCAATGAACGACAGGCACATCTGATCGAGATCGTACCTGCGGACCCGGCGCAGGTACTGCTTCATACCGGCCGAGACGAGACTCGAGGCCAGGGAGCCGCGCTTGCGGGTGGCGAAGGAGAACCGCGTCTCGTTGGCGTCGGAGACCCGGGTAACCGTCGGCGCGGCCTCGCTCGCGGCGATCTCCCGCATGGCCAGCAGTGCCGCGTCCCAGGTCGGGAAGAAGTAGCCGAGGATCACGCGCTGCTCGGGCACCCGGTGCACCTGCACGGTGGCCTCGGTGATGATCCCGAGCCGCCCCTCGCTGCCGAGGATCATCTCCCGCACGCTCGGGCCGGTCGACTGGCTGGGCACGGGCCGGGTGACGAGTACCCCGGCAGGGGTCACCACCCGCACCGCCCTGGTGATCTCCGCGATATCGCCGTACTTGTCGGACTGCATGCCCGACGAGCGGGTGGCGATCCAGCCGCCGAGGGTGGAGTGGGCGAAGCTGTCCGGGAAGTGGCCGAGCGTCCAGCCCTGCGCGGCCAGCTGCTCCTCCAGGTCCGGGCCGAGGGCGCCGGCCTGGATGCGGGCGAGGCGGGCGTCGGCGTCGATCTCCAGCACCCGGTCGAGCCGGCCGAGGTCAACGGAGATCACCGGGCGGGTCTCAGCGCGCGGCGCCTCGAGACTGCCGGAGATGTTGGTGCCGCCGCCGAACGGGATGACGACCGCGTCCGAGGCCAGCGCCGCGGCCAGCACCGCCCGGACCGCCCCCTCGTCTCCCGGGTAGACGACGACGTCGGGCAGCCGGCCGAGGTCGTGGTTACGAACCCGGATGAGGTCTCGCAGGCTCTTGCCGTAGGCGTGCACGACCCGCGCCTGTGCGTCGGTGGTGACGTGCTCCGCACCGGCGGCGTCGACGAGCGCGGCGCGCAGCGACTCCGGCAGCACGGGGTCCGCGATCGTCAGGTCCGCGAAGGCCGGTGGCTGGGCTGGCGGGTGGGTGATGTCGAGCCCGATGTGCGTGCGGATGAACGGCGCGAGGTCGGGCTTGTCACTGTGGCTGAAGGAGACACTCTCCTTGCCCCAGCCCCACCACTTCATGTGCGTGACCAACGATGGCTCCTCGACAGGGACGGGACGGAGGACGACGACTCCAGGGAAGGGCTAAGGGGGAGGGCGGCGGACCGCTCAGGTGCCGGCGAGGCGTTCGACGACCGGCGCCATGGCGGTCAACGCGTCCAGGGAGACCCCGATCGTGCTGAGGCCGAAGCGCTCGCGGCGCTCGACGAGGTCGTCGACGATCTCGTCGACCGACCCGCACAGCGCGTGCGGGGTCGCGAGCGCCTGTTCGGAGGTGAGCCCGAACCCGGCGGCCAGCTGCTCGGCAACCTGGGTGCGGTTGTCGGTGACGACGACGAGGTGGATACGGACCTGAAGGGTGAGATCGTCCCAACGGGCGCCGGCGGCCTCCCGGATCCAGCGGACCTTCTCCTCGGTCGCCGCCGTCGTCGCGTTGGCGCCGAGCGAGGCATCGATCACTCCGCCGACCATGTTCATGTTCAGCCCGATGATGTCGGCCTCGCGGGCGGCGAGGGTCAGCAGCCGGCGCCCGCCACCACCGATCACGATCGGCGGGTGGGGCCGCTGCACCGG
>NZ_CDWRCM010000068.1:16349-20174 GCF_977927585.1 Frankia sp. CcWB2
TTCGGCGTCCCGTTCAGGCCGGCGACCTGGTAGTGGGTGCCGCTGTAGGTGAACGGCCCGTCGGCGAACATCCCCTTGATGACAGCGAGGGACTCGGCAAGCCGGCCGATGCGCACCCCCGGCGGGTCGAGCGGCAGACCGGCTCGGGAGTAGTCGGAGGTCATCCAGCCGGCTCCGAGGCCGAGTTCGAACCGTCCGCCGGACAGCGCGTCGAGGGTCGCTGCCTCTTTGGCCAGCACCACCGGATGGCGGTAGTCGTTGCTGAACACCATCGCGCCGATCCGCAGCGTCGTCGTCGCGTCGGCCGCGGCCATCAGCGCCGCGATCGGCGCAACCTGCTCGTCGAGATGGTCGGAGACGGTCAACGTCGCGTAGCCGAGATCCTCGACCCGGCGGGCGAGGTCGGCCCATGACCGGGCGCTCACCTCGGCGGGGGAGGAACACTGGATGTTGAACCGGAACGGCCGTTTGTACGGCCCGCCGGAGACCTCGGTCACCGCAGCCACTCCTCACTCACCGGGGCATCTCCAGGATGGGACACCTCGAGGACGGGACACCTCGAGGACGGGCACTCGCCGGTGACATCCTCGAGGACGAGGCGGGTACCAAGATAGCCCGTCGGGCGACCGGCGACCGCCGTTGACCGTCCCCGGCGCGACCCGGCCGGTGCCTGACCATCACCCGGCCCGGCCCGACCGATACCTGGCCGTCACCGGCCCGACCCGACCGGCGCCGCGACCGCAGGTACTCGCCGGCCGCCCGTGCCTGCTCCGGGGTCGGCGACGGCTCGCGCAGCGCCTGGACGGCGGCACGGCGCGCCTCCCCGGTCAGCCGGTCGACGTAGAGGATCCCGTCGAGATGGTCGACCTCGTGCTGGAAGCAGCGCGCAAGCAGGCCCTCACCGGCGTACTCGACCGGCTGCCCCGTAACGTCCACCCCACGGACCCGCGCGGCCAGCGCCCGCGTGGTCGGGAAGTGCAGCCCCGGGACGGACAGGCATCCCTCCGGGCCGTGCTGCTGGGTCCCGCCGGGCTGCCGGGCCTCCCCAGGCTGCCCCGGGTCCGGGCCGAGTTCCAGCACCGGGTTCACCACCACCCGTGGCACCCGTGGCACCGACTCGTCACGCGGGTCGTAGTCGACGTCGAAGACGAACAGGCGCAGCCCGACCCCGATCTGCGGGGCGGCGAGCCCCACCCCGGGCGCGTCGTACATGGTGTCGATCATATCGGTGACCAGCCGACCGAGTGCAGTGCCGAACTCCGTGACCAGCGTGGTCGGAGTGCGCAGAACGGGATCACCAACAGTGCGGATAGGGAGCACGGTCATGCGGGATACTGTGCCACGTGAATCGTGAAGGACACCTGGATCGTGAAGGACAGTCGGACGGATCGTGACGGCCGGCGTGGCGATCCGTCCGCCGCCGGGATCGCCGCGTTGCGCGCCCGCGGGGAGCGGGTCACCCCAGCCCGCCGGGCGGTGCTCCAGGTGCTCGCCGACACGAGCGAGCACCTGTCCGTCGACGACGTCTTCGCCCGGGCGGAGACGATCGTCCCGGGCCTGCACCGCACCACCGTCTATCGCGCGGTGGAGACCCTCGGCGACCTCGGCCTGGTCACCCACGTCCACCCCGACCACGGGCCGGCCGTCTACCATCTGGCGGCGGCCCTCACCGGCGGCGCCCACCTGCACGTCCGGTGCCGCTCCTGCGGCACGATCCTCGACGTGCCCGCGGACCTGCTCGACGACGTCGCGCGCCGGCTCGCCACCACCGTCGGGTTCACCCTGCAGCCCGACCACGCCGCCCTTGCCGGCCGGTGCCGCGCCTGTTCGGCGAGGGCCCCGTCCGTAGACGGGGACCTCGCACCCGCGTGACGAGGGCCCGCGGGCGGCGCGGCGAGAGCCTCGCACCGGCGTAATCTCGCAGGTACCGACTATCGCGAGGAGGCCGCGGGGATGCCGCCGGAGCAGGGCCCGGTCGTGCTGGGCATCGAGACGTCCTGCGACGAGACCGGGGTGGGGCTCGTCCGGAACGGCACGCTGCTGGGCGAGGCCCTGTCGACGAGCATGGACCAGCACGCCCGCTACGGCGGAGTGGTCCCCGAGATCGCCGCCCGGGCCCACGTGCAGGCGCTGGTGCCCTGCGTGCGCGCGGCGCTGTCTTCGGCGGGGCTGTCCGCGGCGGACATCGGCGCCGTCGCAGTCACCGCCGGCCCCGGCCTCGCCACCGCCCTGCACGTCGGGGTGGCCGCGGCGAAGGCGTACGCCACGGCGCTCGACGTTCCCCTCTACGGCGTGCACCATCTCGCCGGTCACCTCGCCGCGGACCTCGTCGACGGCGAACCGCTGCCCGATCCCCTCATCGCCCTGATCGTCTCCGGCGGGCACACGTCGCTACTGCGGGTGGGGGACCTCGCCCGCGACCCGATCATCCACCTCGGCGACACGCTTGACGACGCGGCCGGAGAGTGCTTCGACAAGGTCGCCCGGGTGCTCGGCCTGCCCTATCCGGGCGGTCCCGCGGTCGACCGGGCCGCGGTCGGCCACGATGCGACGGCGCTGGCCTTCCCCCGGCCGCTGACCGGCCGGGCGGACGCGCCCTACACCTTCTCGTTCTCGGGACTGAAGACCGCCGTCGCCCGGTGGGTCGAGTCGCATCCCGACTCCCCCATACCGGCCGGCGATGTGATCGCTTCCTTCCAGGAGGCGGTCGTCGACGTGCTCACCGCCAAGGCGGTCCGTGCCTGCCTCGACCACGGGATCGGTGACCTGCTCATCGTCGGCGGGGTCGCGGCGAACAGCCGACTGCGGGCGCTGGCGGCCAGCCGCTGCGAGCAGACCGGCCTGCGGCTGCGGATACCGGCCCGTCGGCGGTGCACGGACAACGGCGTGATGATCGCGGCGTTGGGTGACCTGCTCGTCCGCGCCGGCGCCGAGCCCTCCCCCACCGAGCTCACCGCCAGGCCGGGCGCGTTCCTCGAACGGGCCCAGCTCGGCGTCGCGCTGCCGGCCCTGCATGCCGCGTGAGCACCGACGGGCCCCTCGAACGGGAGAAGCGCGACGATGCACCTCGGGCATGAGGAGTTCCAGAGAAGCGGCGGGCGGGCCGTCGCGGGACCAGCCGGTGCGGGGCCAGCCGGTGCGGGGCCAGCCGGTGCGGGGCGGGCGCCGCGGATCGGGGTCGGCGGCCCGGTGGGCAGCGGTAAGACGGCCCTGGTCGCCGCGCTGTGCCGGGCCCTGTCGTCGAGCCTGCGCATCGGGGTGGTGACGAACGACATCTACACCACCGAGGACGCCGACTTCCTGCGCCGGGCCGGCGTGCTCGATCCCGAACGGATCCGCGCGGTCGAGACCGGCTGCTGCCCGCACACCGCGATTCGCGACGACATCACCGCGAACCTGGACATGGTCGAGGACCTGGAGGCCGACACCGGCCCCCTGGACCTGGTCCTCGTCGAGTCCGGTGGCGACAATCTCACCGCGACGTTCAGCTACGGGCTGGTCGACCGGCAGATCTTCGTCGTCGACGTCGCCGGGGGGCGACAAGGTGCCCCGCAAGGGCGAGCCGGGGGTGACCGGCAGCGACCTGCTGGTCATCAACAAGACCGATCTGGCTCCCCTGGTGGGCGCCGACCTCGACGTCATGGCCCGGGCCGCGGCCGCGGCCCGCGGTGCCCGTCCGGTGGTGTTCACCTCGCTCACCGCCGACCCCACGGCCGCGGACGTGACCTCCTGGGTACGGGCCCAGCTCGCCGAACTGTCCCCGCGCGGCGGTTCCTACAATGCGTCCAATACGTCGCAACCTTAAAGAGGACGTGAGAGCGTCGT
>NZ_CDWRCM010000069.1:0-6703 GCF_977927585.1 Frankia sp. CcWB2
TGGCTGCCCCGATGAACTTCCCAAACAGGCCCTAACACTAGCCATCCCTCGGCATCACGTGCGGAGGCTGTGGGCGGTACGAAACCCGTGGATCTGGCCCAGGAGCACGCTCGGGCCGGATTCCGGCGCCGTAGCCGGGCCGGCTGGCCTGGGCGGTTGGTCCGAGCGGCCCCGGACGTGGGCAGCATCACGGCGTGGGGGGAGTCACGACCTGTCGGGCGACCCGGCGGGCGCCGTCCGTTCCATGGCGATAGCCCGTTTCATGGCGGGATGACCGTTGCATGGTCGAGACGACCGTTACATGGTGATGTGGCGCGATGGGTGCTGGTGCGTCGGGATGCGTCGCGGCGGGACCGGGTCGGGTGGGCCCGGGTCCAGCACGGCGTCCCGGCCAGGCCGGGACGCCGTGCCGGCGGGCGGACGGGCCGGCCCCCGCGCCAGGTTCGCCGCGCGGCCGCGCTCAACGTGTAGCCAACATCCGCCGGGTCGTCACCCGTTTTACCTGGTAGGCATCTTCGATGTCGGTGCGCGGCGATCTGGCGGGTGGGTGGGCGGATCTGTGCCCCTGGATGCCCGTCCTCCGGAGCGGGTGGCCGGAAGGCGGCGCCGGGGCCCTCACCTTGGCGTTGCTGGTCTTGGTACCTGCAGCGTGCGTCTGACCTGCGGCGATGCGTGCGTGTTACGCTGGTAGAGGCGGAAGGGGCACGTGACACATGGCGTTCCAAGTCGGCGAGACCGTTGTTTACCCGCATCATGGTGCTGCTCTGATTGACGCGATTGAAACTCGCGTCATCAAGGGCGAGGAAAAACTCTATCTCGTGCTGAAGGTCGCTCAGGGCGATCTGACTGTCCGAGTTCCGGCCGACAATGTCGGCATGGTCGGGGTGCGTGACGTCGTCGGGCAGGACGGGCTGGAACGGGTGTTCGAGGTGCTCCGCGCCCCGCACACCGAGGAGCCCACCAACTGGTCGCGACGGTACAAGGCAAATCTTGAGAAGCTCGCCTCCGGCGATGTGAACAAGGTGGCCGAGGTCGTCCGTGACCTGTGGCGACGCGATCGCGAACGCGGTCTTTCCGCGGGCGAGAAGCGAATGTTGAGCAAGGCCCGGCAAATCCTCCTCAGCGAGCTTGCGCTCGCCGAGGGCAGCAACGAGGACAAGGCGGAGGCCATGCTCGACGAGGTTCTCGCCGGATGATCGTGGGCTTGTTGGCGCAGGCGTAATTCGTCCGGCCGACAGGCGATCTATTCGGCACGGCATGATAATCCGGAAAGGCATTCTCTTTCCGGGAGACCGCCGTCCCGAGCGCGTTGCCGACTCAGGTTCCGGCTGAGTGGCGTCGAGACGGTGGTGGGCGGTGTTGCGCCCACCGGCGGCTCGCGCCGAGCCGGCTGGATCGGCCATGCCCTCGTGGCGGATGGCACACGGGAGGTCCTGTGGTGGGCGAAGGTCACCGGTTGCCGGTGGCGAGCCCCCGGGTGGCGGCGATCGTGCCGGCTGCCGGCCGGGGTGAGCGGCTGGGGGGAGGTACTCCCAAGACGCTGCGAGCCCTCGGTGGCAGGCCCATGCTGGTGCGTACGGTGGAATCGTTGCGCCGCTCCAGGCTAGTGACGCAGATCGTTGTCGCGGCGTCACCGACGCTGGTCGATGCCGTGGCCCAGTTGCTCGGCGGGGGCGTGCATGTGATCGCCGGCGGCGCCGAGCGGGTGGATTCGGTCCGCCGCGCCCTGCGGGCCGTGGACGACGACGTCTCCGTGGTACTGGTCCACGACGCCGCCCGGCCGCTGACGCCCCCCGAGCTGGTCGACGCGGTGGCGGCGGCGGTGCTCGACGGGCATCCCGCGGTGATTCCCGTCGTGCCGCTAGCCGACACGGTCAAGGAGGTGGACGCCGACGGGCGGGTGGTGCGTACCCCGCCGCGGGACGGCTTGCGAGCCGTGCAGACCCCGCAGGGATTCCGCCGCGACGTGCTGAGCGCCGCGTATGCGCTCGAGGACATCGCCGTGACCGACGATGCGGGACTGGTGGAGGCTCTGGGAGTGCCGGTGACGACCATTCCCGGTGCGCAGGAGGCATTCAAGGTGACTCGACCGGCGGATCTCGTGCTCGCCGAGGCGCTACTCGCCCGCTGCGACCTCGCGGACGACGCCCGGCCCGCGGAGCCCCAGTTCGCGGGCGCCCGGTCCACGGACGCCTGGAGTGGCGGATGACCGGCGGCCCGCGGCGGGACGAGCCCGTCGTGGATGCCGCGCTTACCAGCCGGCAGGCTCCCGCGTCCAGTTTGGTGAACACGGTGATCCTGCCCCGGGTCGGCGTCGGGGTCGATGTGCATCCGTTCGCCGCCGGCCGGCCGTGCTGGGTGGCCTGCCTGGAATGGCCGGGGGAGACCGGGCTCGCCGGGCACTCCGACGGGGACGTCGCCGCACACGCGGCTTGTGACGCACTTCTCACCGCCTCGTGCCTCGGTGATCTGGGTCGAGTTTTCGGCACGGACCGACCGGAGTACGCGGGTGCGTCGGGCGCGGTCCTGCTGGCCGAGACGGCGCGGCTTCTCGGTGCCGCCGGTTGGGCGATCGGCAACGTCTCGGTCCAGGTCATCGGGAATCGGCCCAGGATGGCCGGGCGTCGCGAGGAGGCGCAGAAGGCGATGTCCGTGGCCTTGGGCGCCTCGGTGAGCCTGTCGGCCACCACCACCGACGGACTCGGCCTCACTGGGCGGGGCGAAGGCTTGGCCGCCATCGCGACCGCGCTCGTCGTCCGCGCCTGACGGCGGGCCTATCACCGGTGATATGCCGTTTTGTCATCGACTGACCGCGTGCCGGCGCGGAGATGAGAGGGTGAGCCGACCCTGGCCCCTCCCCGAGGAGTCTGATGGCTGACCGCCTTCCAGAGTTGGTGAGGGCCCTTGCCGACGCCCGGACCTACGTCGTTCTGGCGACGATCCAGCCCGACGGCTCGCCGCGGATGACGGTGCTGTGGGTGGACCGCGACGAGGACGAACTGCTGCTGTCCACGGTGCGGGGGCGTGCGAAGGAACGCGACATCGCAAGGGATCCGCGGGTCGGACTGATGTTCCTCGACCAGGGCGATCCCTACGGTTACATCGAGGTCCGCGGGACCGCTACCCTGACCGAGGATGGCGGCCGGGAACTGATCGACCGGCTGTCGGTGAAGTACACCGGAGACGTGTACCGGTGGGATGATCCGGATGAGGCCAGGGTGGTCGTCCGGGTCGTGGCCGACCGGGTACTGACGGTCGGCTGACCCTCCCCTTGGGTCCCGTCGGTCGAGCGGGGCCGTACCCTTGACAGATGGGTCTCCACCTCCACGACACGCGCAGGCGGCGTGTGCGGCCATTCGAGCCGCTACGCCCCGGTCACGTGGGCGTCTACGTGTGTGGGCCCACCGTGCAGGCGGCCCCGCATGTGGGCCACATCCGCACGGCGCTGCCCTTCGATCTGCTGCGCCGGTGGCTGGTGCAGTCCGGCCACTCGGTGACCTTTGTGCAGAACGTCACCGACATCGACGACAAAATCATCATCAACGCGGATCGGGACGGCACCTCGGTCTGGGAGCTCGCCACCCGGCAGACCCGTGCGTTCGACGACGCCTACCGCACTCTCGGGATCCTGCCCCCGACGATCCAGCCGCGTGCCACCGGTCACATCCCCGAGATGATCGCGCTGGTGTCGGCCCTCGTGGAGAGGGGATACGCGTACGCCAGCGGCGGTTCGGTCTGGTTCCGGGTGGGTGCGTTCGTCGACTACGGAGCGATGTCGCACCAGCGACCCGACGCGATGCAACCGTCCGTGGAGGCCGAGCCCGGCAAGGCTGACCCCCGCGACTTCGCGTTGTGGAAGGCAGCCAGGCCCGGCGAACCGTTTTGGTCGTCCCCCTGGGGTGACGGCCGGCCGGGCTGGCATCTGGAATGCTCTGCGATGGCCGGAAAATACCTCGGCCCGGTCTTCGACATCCACGGCGGCGGACTCGACCTGATTTTCCCGCACCACGAGAACGAACGTGCCCAGACGGTCTGCGCCGCCACGGCCCGCCCGGTGTCGAACGCGGCTTCGGCCGATTCGCCCGGCCCCGGTGGCGGCGAGCCCGGTGGTGGCGAGATGGCGCGCTACTGGATGCACGTCGGCCTGCTGACGACCGGCGGGACGAAGATGTCGAAGTCGTTGGGAAATTCCGTCCTGGTGGCCGACGCCCTCGACGAGGTCCGTCCGCAGGTTCTGCGTTATCATCTGCTTTCCGCGCACTACCGGTCCACGCTCGACTACAGCGCCGAGGCGCTGGCGGAATCCACCGCGGCCCACGACCGGGTGGAGACCTTCGTCCGCAACGCGTTGGACATCCTCGGCGGGCCCGGGGAGGCGGCGGCACTGGCAGCCGACGAGGTCGTCTCGTCGTCGACCGCAGGGACGGCGGGGAAGGCCGGGACGCGGCCGACGGTGGCCGGAGCCCGGCCGGTGCCAGTTCCCGGGCTGGGTGGTGAGCCGAGGCTCACCCCGCGGCGGGCCTGGTCCGATTTCACCACCGCTATGGACGACGATCTCGCCGTCGGGCGTGCGCTGGCGGCCCTGTTCGGCGCGGTGAGTCAGGGACACCAGGTGCTGTCGAAGGCTCACAGCCGGGAGTTGGCCGGGTGGGTGGACGTGACCCGGCGGATGCTGAACATCTTCGGTCTCGACCCGCATGAGCAGTGGCCTACCGCAGGTGCCGAGTTCAGGCCGGCGCTGGACGGCGCGATGCAGGTCGTGCTGGATCTGCGGTCCGCGGCCCGGGCCCGGCGGGACTATGCGGAAGCCGACGCCATCCGCTCGAGACTGGCAGCCGCCGGCCTGATCGTGGAGGACACTCCAGAGGGCCAGCGCTGGCATCTGGCCTGAGCCGACCGACCAGGCCTCACCAGGTTGATCAGCGTTGACGCCGTGACGATCAGTTGACTGATCTGATCGGCAGGCCGCCTGCCGCCCCGGACGGCGGCAGGCGACCCGGTAGATCAGCGGGCGCGCAATGTGATGCGCGTCCAGGCGCCCAGGTAGACCCGGTCCCCGTCACGAAGCGGAACGGGCTGGCCGGGCTCGATGGGGTCCGGTTCGTCGTTCAGCCGGGTGCCGTTGGTGGATCCCGGGTCGCGGACTGCGTAACCGCCGTCGGGCAGCAGCTCGAACAGGGCGTGGCTGCGGGAGATTCCCGGGTCCTCCGGCGCTCCGGACAGGTCGATGTCCGGATGGATGCCACGGGACTCGCTGCGCCGCCCCACGAGCATCTGAGAGCCGGCCAGGGCGAAGACCCGACGAGGGTAGAAGGTCGGGAACGGGACCCGGTGGTCGTCGCCGCTGTCGTAGTACTCGCGCTCCGCCTCGACGATGGCTTCCCAGACGGTGCTGCCCGTCGGCGCGCGGTCCCGATCCCAGCCGGCGCCACGCCCGGCGCCGGCCCGTGGGTCGTCGAGGACCGCGTCACGGGGGTCGACGTGGCCGCCGCGGGTGCCGCTGTGCCGCGGGTCGATGAGTTCCGGGTCACCCAGCCGTGGATCACTCAGCCGTGGATCACTCAGCCGCGGGTCGGCGCCGGGCCGAGCGTGCCGCGGGTCGGTCGTGTGCCGCGGGTTGCCGCCCCGGCTCTGGGTGACCCGGTCGATGGATGGCGGGGGTGGAGCGGAGGCGTCCATGCCCAGCGGGTCCGCACCGTAGCCGTACTCGGCGTCGCGTCGGCTCCGGCGGTGCGTGTCCGACTCGCGGTCAAGGTCGCCCCGCGGATCCGGATATCCACCCGGCGTCCGGCTGTCGCGGCCGGTGGGGTAGCCGCCGCGGTCGGCCCGGTCGTCATGGCCGCGGTCGTCATGGCCGCGGCCGTAGGGGTCGCGGTCATAGGGGTCGTGGGGATCGCGGGAGTCGCGGTCGAGGTCGGGGTAGCCGCCCGGGACGCGCTCCTCGCGGCTGTCGCGGCCGACGGGGTAGCCACCCTGGTCGGCCCGGTCGTCATGGCCGCGGCCGTAGGGGTCGCGGTCATAGGGGTCCTGGGGATCGCGGCTGTCGCGGCCGACGGGGTAGCCGCCACGGTTCTCCGGCGTGCCCCAGTCTCGACCGTAGGGATCGCGCCCGTGGTCGATCCGGTCGTCGGGGGCCGGCCGCTCGTCACGCCCGCGTGGGTAGGGGTCACGATCATAGCCACCGGGCGGGCCGTAGGGGTCCTCCTGATAACCGCGGCCCCCCCGGGACTGGTCGGGGTAGCCGTCACGGCCATACCCGCCGTACGAGTCGCCACCGCGCGGGTCGCCGACGCGCGGCGGGTCCGTCACCCCGGGCAGGTCGGCTGGCGAACGGCGGATGCCCAACGGGTCGTAGCCACCTGGACCGTCCGCATCCGGGCCGGTCTGCTCGGCTGGCCCACGCCGACGGTTCCCGTCAGCCGAGCGGCCGGGGGCATCTGCTCCGTAGGGAGCTCGCCCGCCGTCCTCCGGACGGTATTCGTACCTCTCCTGACCACTCATGATCCCAATTCCGCACCGATCGCAGTAGTCGGGTCGTGAGACAGGTGCCCCGTAGGGCATCGTGCCCTCACCTGATCACCGGTTCACCCGGAGGGTCCTCGTCGACCGTGCGTCAAGGACCATCTCATCGATCTTCTTGACGTTCTTCTTCAACCGAACCGTACCTGTTGTGGCATTGTCGACGTGAACCACCTTCTGTAGG
>NZ_CDWRCM010000069.1:7033-11175 GCF_977927585.1 Frankia sp. CcWB2
GGCGGTAGGTGTCTTCGTTGCCGGAGGCGAGCGCCAGCTGAGCGTCGCGTCCGAGCAACAGTGTCGCAGTCGCCTCGTCGCCGGCCCGACGCGCCTCCAGGCCCCGTAGCACCGCGGCCGGGAGTTCCACCTGGTCGGTGTAGTGGGTGACTGGGTCGCTGATCCGGCTCCACTGGGTCTCATCGTCCGTCCAAACCGCTCGGACCAGCGCCTTTGACGCCACCCGGCCGTCGACGACGAGGCTGACCCGCGCCGCCGACGTCTCGGTTCCCAGCGCGCGGGCGGGCACCTGGACACTCAGGTGGTAGTCGCGCGACTCGATTCCCCACGCGCCGGTAGGGTAGCCGAAGCAGCGTTCGTCCGCGGGCGTGGCCTCGCCCGTCAGATCACGTACCACGGGTGCGACCTCCGCGGTGAAGACGCTCATCAGTCCTCCACCCGGGCGGCCACCACCGTGATGTTGTCGTGTCCCCCGGAGTCGATGGCGAAATCGACGAGGTGGCGGGCGACGTCGATGGCCTCGCAGTGGGGTGGGAGCTGGTTGACCAGCGCGGCCATCACGTCGGGCCGGGACACGTAGTTCCACAGCCCGTCGCTGCAGACCAGTACCGTGGCCGGCGCCTCGATTGGGAACATCTCGGTGTGCGGCACGACGTCCTCGACGTCGCCGCCCAGCCAGCGGGTGAGGGTGTGCGCCCGCCGGTGTGTCTCGGCCTCGTTGGCTGGGATGAGCCCCGCGCGCGCGGCCTCAGCCGCCCAGGTGTCGTCGGCGGTCAGCCGCTCGCACCAGCGCGGACCGAGCAGGTAGACCCGGCTGTCGCCGACCCAGCCGACCGTGACCATGCCCGGGCCGTCCGGGGTCGGCGGGGTGACGATGGCCGCGGCGAACGTGCACGACGGCGCCATCCGCCCCTCGGCCGCGCTGAGTTGGGCGATGGTCGCCTGGGCCGCGTCGACGGCGGCGTGCAGCGCGGCCTCGGCGTCCTCCGGGGAGAACCCGCCGACGACCGTGCGGGGCGATGTTCGTGGCTTCTTGTAGTCGGCATACGACGGTTCGAGGATGTCGAGCATCTCCTCGGCCCGGCTGACGCCGCGCGACGGGCGGGTGTCGTGGTGGACGGGGCGCCCCGGGCCGTGGGCACGCACCGCATCCGCGAGGACGGCCATGGCGGTGGTCGCCGCGGCGGCCGAGGCCTGCCCGGAGCCCGGAGTGGTCGACACGCCGTCACACACCACCGCGATCAGCGTGCCGTACACGACGGCCAGGCCCATGGCGTCCTCGTTGGTGGTGTGCCGGACGCCGCGGTCGCACACGCCGGCGAGCTGGCCGAGGTCGACCTCGCTGTGGTCGGCGTCGCCGTGGCCGGGGTCCGGACCCTCCAGCCCGTGACCACAGACCTCGCAGTACCGGTCGTCGGCATACACCGGCGCCGCACACACCGGGCAGCGACCCAGGTCGTCGTCGAGTTCGAACGGCCCCCCGGTGATCTGGTAGGCGACTGTGGGGGCGTCGTCATGCGGGTTGAGGTCCACCGTCATGCCGCCGGGAGAAATCGGCCGCGGCCGGAAACAGCCGGGGGAACGCATGCGGGCGGTGTGCGCAGAGCCATGTGCTGGGTGCCTCCTGCCCCTGACGGTCCGGGCCTTGACGGTTGGGTCGCTAACGGCCGGATCGTCGATGCTCGCCGTGGCCGTCTCGGGACACCGACGGCGCGCGCCCGATGATCGACCGAGGTGGTCACACTCGTCGAGCTGGTCATCACGCATTCATGGAGACGTATTCTCCCAGCTTCCCCCGCGGCACGTCGAGGGTGCAGATCGCCGTGCCGGCGACCTGATCCGACGCGCCCGCCATCGTCGGCGGGCGACCCTAAAAGAGCGTAAAGGCCGGGGGTGGATGGTGGCAGGGCCCCCGCACTCCGGGGAACCCCGGGCCCGCCGGTCGGCGTGGTGATGCGCACCTGACCCTCCTGACGCCGGTGAGGGGCGGCCGGACCACGTCAGGTCGGGCCGTGGGCCTGCCGGCCCTCAGGATAGGGCGCCGGGTCCCCGGAAACAGCCATGTCGAGGTATGCCCATGGCAGAGCTCCTCCGCCGAGCTCCTGCCGAGCTCTCGCTGAGCGTGCCCCGACACGCCGGTGTCGTCCGCTGTATACCATGGTCACATGGTCATTCCCCGGGCGTGTACTGGTCGGTGGTCCTGATGGCCGGCGCCGCTCGCCGGGGCGGTGGGATCGCCCGCGGCGGTCAGGGCGGTCGGGCCGCCAAGTCCGGTTCCCACCGCAAGGGGGCCTCCACGGGCAGCGGCGGTCACGGCCGCAAGGCGCTGGAGGGCCGTGGGGCCACGCCGCCCGCGCAGCTGCGCCCCGGCCATCCCGCCCAGCGTCGTGCGGCGGCGGCTGCTGCGGCCCGTTCCGCATCGGCCGGAGCCGAGCGGGGTCGAGCGGCCGCCGGCCGGCGCGGGGATGGTGGCCGCGCCGTCGCCGCTGCGGCCACCACCGGGCCGAGCGCCGCGGGGGGTTCCGCGGGGACCGGGCGCCCACGGCGGACCGAGGGCGACGAGCTGGTGGTCGGGCGCAACGCGGTGGTCGAGGCGCTGCGGGCCGGGGTGCCGTCGTCGACCCTTTTCATCGCCGGCGGGCTGGACTTCGACGAGCGGCTCGCCGACGCCCGCCGACTCGCCGGGCGGGCCGGGATCGCCGTGGCCGACGTCGGCCGCACGGATCTCGACCGGATGTGTGGCACCGCTCCGCATCAGGGTCTCGTCCTCGTGGTACCGCCGTTCCGGTATGCCCATCCGGATGATCTCCTCGCCCGCGCGCGCTCGTCCCCCCCCGGTCTGCTGCTGGCGCTGGACGGGGTCACCGATCCCCGCAACCTCGGGGCTGTGGTGCGCTCGGCCGCCGCCTTCGGTGCCCATGGCGTCGTCGTTCCGGAGCGTAGGGCCGCCGGCATGACCGCCGCGGCCTGGAAGACCTCGGCGGGGGCCGCCGCCCGGCTGCCGGTGGCGCGCGCCACCAACCTGGCCCGCACGCTCGTCTCCTACGCGGCGGGCGGCCAGTTCGTCGTCGGTCTGGCCGTGGGCGGCGAGGTGAGCATCGACGAGCTCACGATGGCGACCGACCCACTCGTCCTGGTGATCGGCTCCGAGGGACGCGGGTTGTCCAGGCTGGTCGAGCATCGCTGCGACGTGAGGGTCCGGATCCCCATGGCGGGTGCGGTGGAGTCCCTCAACGCGGGGGTGGCCGCTGGGATCACGCTGGCCGAGATCGCCCGCCGCCGTCGGATCGGCTGAGCCGGCCGATCGGTGGGTCCGCCGGGTCTCCGCCGCCGGGCGGGGCTGCGGAAGTTGACCTGGCCGGCGTCGCCGTGACCGGGAAACCGTGACCGGGAAACGTAGCGCGCAGCCCCGTGTCCCGGAGGGGACACGGGGCTGCTGGCCGCGCGCCGATCAGTACCGGCCGGGCGCGGACAGTGAAAGCTGGCGCGGGAAGTCGGGCAGCTCAGATCTTGTGACCCCAGCACGGCTTCGATGCGTACCAGGGGCTCGTCCCCTGCTGGGCGTACAGGATGCGGGCGCGGTGCCACTGCTCGGCGACGCTGGCGTGCTGCGGCAGACCCTTGCCGCCGACCCCGCGCCAAGTGCTGGGCAGGAACTGGAACAGCCCGCCGGCGCCGATGGAGTTGACCACGCGCGGGTTTCCCCCGGACTCACACGGAATCACCTTGGAGAGGAAGCGGTCGGCATTCGTCGACGCGCTGGCCGGCTGGGACAGCGCGAGGCCACCGCCGATCGAGGCCGTGAGAGTGGTGGCGGCGATCAAGGCCCGGGAACCGAGCCTGATGCGGTTGAGGCCACGAGCGAGCGAACGAGCGTTGGACATTGAGTTGCCCTTCCCCACGCCTGCGAGGTGAGCTGTCGGGTTCGGGCTGGGAATGCCCGGCCGCGCATCGCGGCTTCACCCCGAGAACGCCTTTTCGTGGCGCCCGGAATTGGTTCCCCCGCTCCTGCCGAAGGTTTGATTCTCGTCGAGCGGGGGCAGGATTCGGCGTGCCGCCCGACGCATGCCATCAGGTGACGGCACGGCAATGAACATAGCTGAGAGCGACCCAGGAAAAACAAGAGTACGTGAGGATGCACA
>NZ_CDWRCM010000069.1:11424-12934 GCF_977927585.1 Frankia sp. CcWB2
TGTAGAGCTGACCGTGCAGGTGGTCGATCTCGTGGGCGACAAGCCGCGCCAGCCCCTGCCGATAGACGGTGATGTGCCGGTTGCCGTCGATATCGGTGTGTTCGACGTGCAGCTCCAGCGGCCGGGGGACGAGGCCACGGACGTCAAAGAAGCTCAGGCAGCCCTCGTACTGCTCGTCGGTCTCCCGGGAGGTTTCGATGACGCTGGGGTTGAGCAGCGTGAGCGTGTCGCCGCCCGGGGTACGCACGATCGCCGCGGCGCGGTTGATGCCGACCTGCGGCGCGGCGATGCCCATGCCCTTGCCGAAGGTGTGCAGGGCGGATACCCGTTCGAGGGCGGAGGACAGCTCGGCGACGACCCGACGCGCGTCCTCGGCCTCGTCGGGCAGGGCGAACGGGCGGGCCGACTGCCGTAGGATCGCCTCACCCTCCTGCACGATGCCAACGGCCGCCATCTGATCGCTGGGACGTGTTCCGGTCTCCGCGGCCGGATCACGTTCCGGCACGGTGGCCCGGAAGTTCCATTCCAGTCGGTAGCGGGCGTGCAGCGGCGGCTCGGTGGTCGACCAGGTGAAGATCCGCCGGTCGCCGGAGTCGGTGCGGGCGATTGCGGTCCGGAACGGGAAGGCATCGGCGGTCATCGACGTCTCCATGCCCCAGACCACGGGATCCAGCTCGGCCGGAAAGTCCAGCTGCACCGAGAGGAAACTCGTCGGTACTCGCACGGCACGCTGGAACCACGGCCCCCACTTCTCCCTGCTCACCTGGTAGCTGTAGTTGATCCATGCCGATTCGCCGGGATAGAGCGGAAATCGCCCTCGACTGTTCTCGAAGAGCAGCCAGACCTCCTTGAGCGCGTCCCAGTCGGTCTTGACCTGCCAGGCCATCTGCTCGCCGCCGCAGTGTGCGCTGAGCTGGAGGTCCTCCCAGCGCAGCGGATCGGATCGGTACAACCGCGCGGAGCGTTCCGGATCTCCCGGGAACCGGTCAACCGATATCCGCATCAGATACCGGTGACCGGTTCGCTGCCGGCGTTGAGAAGACGTCTTCGCTGGTGGGCGACGTACATGCTGTCGTCGTAGTCGTAGCGGAGTTCGGCCCGGTCCTCCTCGACGACCAGGCCCCCCGGTCCGGGGGGGACCCGGCCCGGGCTCTCGGCGACGACGGGCCCGGGGCCGGGGCCGGGTCGACGGAGGGGGTCGCGACGTGGGCCACCGGCGTCGGGCCGGGTCCGGCCGGAACCGTCGGCGGCCCGGGCGGCTCGCGCACGTCCCGTGCCGCCTCCCACGGCCGTGCGGCCAGGTGGAAATAACTACCCGGGATACGCAGCGCGTCGGCGATGCGTTCGATCAGGGAGAGCCGGGCGATGCGGTCCTCGCCCTGCATGATCCGGCTGACCCTGCTCTGGCTGAGCCCTTCCACCGGCGAGGCGATGCGATTCTGACTGGCACCGTCATATTTCTTCATCAGCCGGAACACCGCGCGGAAGTCTCGCGTCGCACACGCCGCCC
>NZ_CDWRCM010000069.1:13041-18158 GCF_977927585.1 Frankia sp. CcWB2
GGAAGTCCTCCCGGGCCAGCAGCTTGGGCGATACCCGGTAAGGTCCAGATTCGTACGACATCGAAACGGCCTTCCATGTCGGTACGGTCGGTGAAGGCCGGAGTGAAATCGGGCGATCAGTCCTCCGTCAGTCGACACATCAGGATAACGACGCCATGCCAAACGGGCACAGATGTTCGGCTGAATGCTCGACTGTCGGATATCCGACAGCACGGGCTCGGCGGTTTCCCGGGTCTTCCCGGGTCTTCGCGGTGTATGGCGGATGTCGTGTCTGACTCCTTGCGGACAGCGACGGCTGCTGGTGGCGTGCTGTCGCCGCTGGCCGGGGTGATGTCACGGACGCCACCTAGGAGCCGGGCCGTAGATAGGTGAAGTCTTCCCCTCCAGCGCCCGGTTGCCTGTGGCGCAGACGACGACATCCGCGCGGCCCATACGAGAAAGGCATGCCTGACTGACGTTTCCGGATCCCGGTCGCCCGCGTCAGTCTTGGCGGCAGGCCGGTCCCGCCCCGCGTCGAGCCGCGACCTCCGCCGGGCGGGGCCGGCGTGACGGCGAGCCGCAGCCGGGCGTGACGCCCGAGACCTCCGGGAGGGGTCCTTGGACAGGTGGCCCTGCCCTGCCCAAGCAGGGCCACCCTCGGCCTTTGCCCGAGTCCGGGGAGCCCGCCGAACCGACGGGCCCGGCCGCGCTTGAGCCGACCGTCGCGACCACACCCCGGGGATTCGACCGCTGGGCGGTCACGGTGGCGGCCGGTTCCGACCCGAGGGGGAGGCCTTCCGCGCAGTCGGGCGCATGCCCGCGCCGCTCCTCCGTTACAGGATTTCGATCACAGCGAGGTGCGGAACGGACCAGTCACCTCGTAGGTGATGCCGCCGCTGCTGGAACCCGAGGTGCTGCGCTGGGAGGAGAAGTGAAGTACAGCCGGTTACCAGCCGGGTTGAACGCCGGTCCGGTGATCTCCGAGGAGCTCTGGCCAGTGATGCGCAGGAAGGGGGCAACGATGTCGCCGGGGGTGATGATGCAGATCTCCATGTTGCCGCCGTCCTCGGCGACGTAGAGGTCACCGACGGCGGCGACGGTGATGTTGTCGACACCGGTCAGCGGGGCGCCGGAGACGTTGTCGTCGTAGACGATCGCCAGGGTGTTGGCCGCCGCGTCGTAGGCCCACACCCGGTTGTCGCCCTTGGTGGTGAAGTAGCACTTGCCGGCCGAGTACCAGGCGCCCTCGCCGCCGTTGAACAGCTTGGCGCCCGAGACCTGGTCGCGGGTGGGTGTGGGGCTGCCGTCGGGGTCGGGCACGTTTGCCCAAGACAGCACGCCGGAGACCTCCTTGAGTACCTGCAGGGTGCCGGAGGACAGGTTGCCCCAGGTGGTGGGCACAAACCGGTAGAAACACCCGTCGGACGCGTCCTCGGTCAGGTAGATCACCTTCCGGTCCGGGTCGGCGGCAGCAGCCTCATGGTTGAATCGGCCCATCGCGGCCCGCCGGACAGCCGCGTTGACCCCCCCACGGGTCGGTCTCGTACACGTAGCCGGTGCTGGTCTCCTCACACGACAGCCAGGTGTTCCACGGGGTGGTCCCGCCCGCGCAGTTGCGGTTGGTGCCGGACAGGATGCTGTAGGCGCCAATGATGTTGGCGTTGCTGTTGAACTTCACGGCACTCACGCCGCCGCCGCCGCTGCCTACCTCGGCGTTGGACACATAGATCCAGCCCGTGCCGTTGGCGAAGCAGGCGCCGCCGTCCGGGGCCCTGTGCCAGGTGTAGCTGGTGCCCGACACGGTCTGGGTGGATCGGGCGATCACCCGGCTGGTGAAGCCTGACGGCAACATGATTCCGTTGGCGTCGGCTGACTGCAGCGGCCCGTAGGGGCTGTTACCCGGTACCGCGCCGGGTAGGCCACGGCCGCTGCGCGCCACAGCGAGCCACTGAAGGCCGCCGCGCCGACGCTAACAAGACCGGTCCGAAGGAGAGTTCGACGATCCATTCCTGCTCCCATCTCCACGTGAGGATGCCGCGCTCGCCTGAGCGTCTCCGCCCGAGCCGCAGTATTCCGTGCCGCCGGCAATCTAACGTACGGTGAGAAAATACGACAGAATCGTGGCGTGAACATTGTGAAACCGGCTGGACAACAATATCAACGTAGAGTCAAGATCGACCCGGTAATTATTCGAGCTGAAATCTTACCCAATGTTCGATGTAATTCGGATGTTGCGGTGGGGGCTGGCCTTGTGCGGTCGCGTCGGAGAGGGCGCTGGTTACTCACGTGGAACGGGTCGACGACCAGGCGGGCGTGCGGCTAGAGTCCCAGCGAGGCCTGGCGATCCGTTCAGCCCTCGCCGGTGAAGTGCAGGGTGACGCGATGCCGGTCCGACGGCCAGGCGGGCACCTGGAGAACGCCCCGGTGGGCCGTTTTTCCCCGCGGCGTCATCGCGACTTCGACCGAACGCTCACCCGCCGGGATGAACACATCTACGCCGGTAATGAAGCCGATCCCGAAATACGCCGGAATCGGCATCATGAGGTGGGTGACGCCATCGGAATTCCGGTCGAACAGGTAGACGCCCAGGGCCATTTTGAACCGGGGTGCGTCGGCGGCATTCAGCACGTTCTTCCCATCGATGCTGAGGACGTCGTCGGCGTCCCCCTGGTCCCCCCACCATTCGAGCGAGCGTTCGACGACCAGGCCGGTGTGCCCGGGACCGGTCTCCATCCCGCCGCCGATCTCCTTGCCCGGCTGGCTTGTCAGCAGGCGTACGAGGTGATCGTCGCGGCGGAACGGCTGGTAGTAGAAGTGGTGGTCGGGTTCCCCGCCGCGTACGATTACGAACTCGTAGGTGGAGGCGCCGTCACCCCGGAACGGACCCCAGGATCCGTCGCCGGAGAGGTGGAAATAACCTTTGAGGCTGTTCGCCCCCCGCCGGCCCGTCCGTGGGTCGACCCGGTGAACCTCCAGTCTGGCGTCCCGCACACCGACATTCATCGGATAGAGCAGGGCTCGGCCGGAGATCTCGATCGGGCCCTGCTTCGGCACCACGCCGGTCGTGTGCGGAGTGGTTCCGGTGAGGAACCGGTACATCTCCCTGAAGGTGGCCGCCGAGGTCAGGAGTTGGGCGCGGTCCTGGTCGACGAACCGCACGTTGGCGGCCCCCTCGACGCGCCGGGTCGGATCGTTCTCGCCCCAGACCGCCAGGGTGGGCACCCCGGCCGGGGGTCTGCCCGCGAGCGAGCCTCCGACAGTGACGTAGTGCGCGACCCGGTTCGCCCGGTCGGACGAGCTGGTCAGGTACCGCTCGCTCAACGCGGCGCCCTCGAGATGTGCCACCAGATCGAGCTTCTTCGCCCCGGTCGCCTTGAGGACACTGGCGATCTTCGCATCGAGGTTCGGGAGGACCTCCTTGACGGGGTTGGCCGAGGACGACGCGTCGTAGTCGAAGGCCTCGACGTGGTCGACGGGATAGCCGTTTGCGGTGAATCGTTGCGCCGGTGTCTCGAAGAGGCTGCCCGACCCGAGGCTGCCGTGCACGAACAGGATCGGGAGGCGAGAGGCATCCGGGGCGGCGTCCGCGGCGTCCGCCAGCTCCCGCGCGAGCGCCGGGGAGCGTCCTGCGCCGGGCTCCGTGCCGCCACTGCCGGAACAGGCGACCGCCAGTCCGGCGATGGCAAGCGCGCTCAGCAGGTGGAAGCAACGGCGGCGAGCCACTCGACGTCCCTTTCCCTCGGGATATCCGACGGCCACGCACCGGGCCACCGTCAGCATTTCTCCGGTCGGTTACACCTCGGTAACGGCGCACCACTGGATCGGACGTTCTCCGCGTCCGACGCATCTCTGGCCAGAGCACAGTACATCGGGCCAGCGCACAGGACGGCCAGGCCCGCGTGAGCTTCGGTGCGGACGCGGCCGTGCCCCTGGTCAAAAACAAGGTGCGGGCCCGGCCAGTCGCCTGTCATCATCTCGGCGTGGACAGCGCGGCCGGCGGGGTTCCGCATCAGGAGGTGCGGTCGCCTGGCATCGGTTCCCGGGGCACCGGTCAAAACGGCACCGGCCCGGACGGCACCGGCCCGGACGGTGTCGGCACCGCCGTGGACAACCTCGTTTCCCGCCGGGTGGAGCGGCAGGCCGCCCTGCGTTCCTATCTGCGTTTCGTCGCGACCTTCAAGGGGCCGGCTCTCCTGGTCGTCGGTGTCTTCGTCCTGTCCAACAGCCTGCTCGCCGTGATACCGGTCTTCATCGGCCTTTTCGTGCAGGCTCTCGCCGCTGCCCCGGTACAGACCCACGACGCGTACCTGTACGCCGGCGTCCTTCTCGCATGCAACATCGGCCATGACCTGACCTGGCGTGGTGCCGAGGTGCTGTATCTCCGGCTGCTCAACCACCGGGGCTACGAATACGAGAACATTCTCTTTGGAAATGTCATAAACGAGCGGTACCCATACTTCGTCGGCAAGTTCACCGGAAAGATCAGCAGCTATGTGAGCACGCTCGGCCGCGAGTTCCGAGAGATCCTCGAGACGGCGTGCTTCACGTACGTCGAACAGTTGGTCAAGGTTCCGGCGATCATAATGATCATGTTCTCGGTGAACCTCTACTCGGGCCTGACCTTCCTGGGTTCCGTCGCGATTATGCTTCTTGTCGGCAGGCACACCGTCAGTCGTTCGGCCCGCGCGGAGAAGCGGCTCGCGGACGAGGTCTCGGAGATGGACGGTTACGTGATCGACGTCATCTCGAACTTCGTGAGTGTGAAGTCGTTCCTCCAGGAGGAGGCCGAGTACGAGCGGGTCCGCCGGCGTCGTCGCCGGGTCATCGCCGCCGCGTATCGCTCGTCCTTCTGGAGCATTGTGTTCTGGAACCTCGATGAGCCTCGTGGTCCGGTATCTCGTCTGGCCGGTGTCGATCGTCCTCAACCTGCATCTGTTCCTCCGCGGTGAGATGAGCCTGGCCCAGTTCACGACCTTTCTCTCCGCGCTGGTCCTCTTCTCCGACTTTATCTGGGGGACGGTGTGGGAGATCGCGCAGCTTAATCTCCGGCTCGCCCGAATCGAGGAAGCCTACCACTATCTCTTCGCTGGTCGGGACATCCTGTCGGCCAGTCCGGATAATTCGGCTGGTCCGGATAA
>NZ_CDWRCM010000069.1:18715-20287 GCF_977927585.1 Frankia sp. CcWB2
TTCAGCCGGTTCAGCCGGTTCAGCCGGTTCAGCCGGTTCAGCCGGTTCAGCCGGTTCAGCCGGTTCGGGCCGTCCCGCGGTTCTTCCCGTAGTTTCCGGTCGGCTGCAGTTCCAGGGCCTGTCGTTCGCCTATCCCGAGAACGACCGGAACCTCGTGCTCGCGGGCATCGACCTGGCCATCGAGCGGGGCGAGAAGATCGGCATCGTGGGTCGCAGCGGAAGCGGCAAGACGACGTTCATCAAGCTGTTGCTGGGCTACTACCCGCTCCCGCCGGGCATGGTCGCCGTGGACGGTGTTCCGGTGCCCAACCGCCAGCTCGCCCGGGGCATCTCCTACGTTCCGCAGGACACCACCCTCTTCCACCGGTCCATCCGGGACAACATCGTCTACGGCACCGCGGGCCCGGTGACCCAGGCGCAGGTGGAGGCTGCGGCGCTGCGGGCCCACGCGCACAGCTTCATCTCGCGGGCGCCCGACGGTTACGACACCGTCGTCGGGGAACGCGGCATCAAACTCTCGACCGGGCAACGGCAGCGGATCGCCATTGCCCGCGCCTTCCTGGACGACAAACCCATGCTCATTCTGGACGAGGCGACGAGCGCACTGGACAGCGAGAGCGAGGTACTCGTCCAGAACGCACTCGAGGACCTATGGCGAGACAAGACGGTGATCGCCGTCGCGCACCGGCTGTCGACCCTGCTGCACATGGACCGCATCGTCGTCCTCGACGACGGCCGCGTCGTGGAGCAGGGGTCCCATCACGAGCTGCTCGAGCGGCGGGGGCGCTACCACCGGCTGTGGCAGCGGCAGAGCGGAGGAATGATCCCGGTCGAGTAGTCGCCGGATGACGGTGACCACCCGACCACGACGAGCGGAGGGCCTGTCCTACCCCTACAGAACCGTTGACGGAGCCTGCGCAGGGCTGTTAGCTTGCTCAAACGAAACGAAAACGATTTTTGTTTCGTTTGAGTCAACGGGGGCATCCGCTGTCCATCGATCAACCTATGTCGGTACGTGCCACGCCGACGCCATCGGTGGGTGCCGCGGACGCGGTACGGCTGCGGGCGGTGGCGGCGCTCCGACCCGCCCGCGGGATGCCCGCGGTCACTGCCGGCGCCGTGCTGCCGCGGGCGGCGCGCAGCGCGCGCGGCAGGTTCCTGATCACTCTGCTCGCCCTGGTGCTGGCGACGCCGATTGTTGTTGGGGCAGCGATCGGCGTGGGTTCGGTATCGGTGCCTCCCGGCGAGGTGTGGTCCAGCGTCGTGGCTCATCTGACCGGCAACGGTGCTCAGTCCTCGATGATCAACGATCAGATTATCTGGCAGGTGCGGACGCCGCGGGTGTTGCTGGCGTTCGTGGTGGGTGCGGGCCTGGCCGTGGCCGGAGCCGTGCTGCAGGCGGTGGTGCGCAACCCCCTCGCCGATCCGTATGTGCTGGGCGTGTCCTCGGGGGCCTCCGTCGCCGCGGTCGCTGTCCTCACCCTGGGAGGGGTCTCGTCGTCGGGGCTTGCCGCGGCGGTGGGGGTGTCGGGGGCGGCGTTCATCGGTGCCGTTCTCACCCTGGCTCTCGTG
>NZ_CDWRCM010000070.1:0-836 GCF_977927585.1 Frankia sp. CcWB2
CACCCGTGGGTGGCGGGCTCGCCGCGAGCGTTCTGCTGCTCGTCGGCTTCGCGATGATCGGAGCCTTCAACGTTTTTGCCTTCGGTGCCCTCGCCGGCTTGTGGGCGCTGGGTATCGCATGGATCATGGTGCTCGGCCCGCGGGCCATCGATCGCCGGGTCGTCCGCGCTCGGCTGCGGGGGGTGCTGCGGGGGTGCGGGAGGCGTGGCGGAGACGACGGTGGCCCGGTGCCTTGTTCCCGTGGGCCCGGGACTGCGTGACACGCCGGTGGCCTGGGTAGGACACGCCCATGGGTACGAGTGGGTTCGGCTATGGCGACCAACGACCCGGATCAGGTGATCTGCTGCAGACCCTCGTCGCCGGTCTGGATCAGACCGAGCGGGAAGATACCCTGCGGCTGTTGCGACGGCGGCTGGTGGAGGACCGGGCCGCCGCGTGCGGCGGCCAGCGGGACCGTCAGGTGGATGTCGGCCCGCGGACCCGGGCGGCGCGTGGGCCGACGAAATCGCAGGCCGCGGGCATCCATCGCCACCGCGGGTGAGCCACCCCGGGTGAGCCACCCCGGATGAACGGGGGCGTCAGGGCGAACGGTGGCGTCAGCCGCAGCAGCCACCGCCGCAGCACGCGCCCCCGCCGGCGGACGGCGCGGCCGTGGCCGGAGCCGGCGTGGCCGAGCCGCGGCTGACGGCGATCGCAGAGAAGATCCGCGAGGTCTCGGTGTGTCCGGAGGGGCAGCTCACCGCGCTGTCCGGCACGGACCCGTGCATGCTGCGGCGGACCTCGAACGATGCGTCACATACCCGGCAGCGGTAGTCATAGGCAGGCACGGCACCAGG
>NZ_CDWRCM010000070.1:1298-4280 GCF_977927585.1 Frankia sp. CcWB2
AGGCGGCCGTCGTGAGGCGAGCGTCGGATTCGGCGGGTGGCGAGAACGGGTGAGCGGGAGAAGGCCCGACGTAGGCTGGCTGTATGCAGCCGCCGGAGGGCCCGCAGCTGGTCGTCGAGGTTGTCCGGGGGCTGCGCAGCGGTGCGCCGTTCGTGGAGAGTTGCCATCACGGCACCGTCATCGGCCTCGGTCGGGACGGGGACGGTGCGCTCATCGTCGGCGTGCCCGACCACCCGATCTTCCCCCGGTCGGCGGTCAAGCCCCTTCAGGCCGCCGCGATGCTTCGTGCCGGGCTGGACGGCATCTTCCTGAGCCGGGAGATCCCCGGTGACCTGCTTGCCATTGTGTCGAGTTCCCACAGCGGCGAGCCGGTGCATCTCGCGCGGGTGCTGGAGATCCTCTCGGTGGCGGGCGTCTCCATCGACACCCTGCGCTGTCCCGCCGATCTTCCGTTGGGCCCGGCCGCGGCTCAGGCGCACCTTCGCTCCGGGGGCCGCGCGGAGCCGGTGCTGATGAACTGCTCCGGCAAGCATGCGGGGATGATCGCCTGCTGCGTAGCGGCCGGCTGGCCGATCGAGAACTACACCGATCCCGATCATCCGTTGCAGCAGGTGATCCGGCGCACGATCGAGGAGCTGGCCGGCGAGGAGATCGTCGCGACCAGCGTGGACGGGTGCGGGGCCCCATTGTTCGCGTTCTCGCTCACGGGCCTGGCCCGCGGACTGCGGGCGATGGTCCGGGCTGCGCCGGGCAGCCCCGAGTGGCGGGTCATCAACGCCATGCGGGCGCATCCCGAGCTGATCGGGGGTGTCGGCCGGTCCGACACCGACCTGATGCGGGCGGTACCCGGCGTCGTCGCGAAGAACGGCGCCGAGGGTGTCACGGTGGTGGCGACGCCCGAGGGTCACGTGGTCGCGGTCAAGATCGCGGATGGGAGCGGGCGGCCCGGCATCCCGGTCGCGCTGGCCGTGCTGACCCGCCTGGGTGCTCTTCCCGGTCCGGACGCCCCCGGGCACCTGGAGCTCGACTTCGCTCAGCTCGCCGTGCTCGGGGCGCCCACGGTGCTCGGCGGCGGGCGCCCGGCCGGTTCCCTACGCGTGCGGCTACCGGTCTGACCCGATCGAAGGCCGGTGACGAACCACCGGCCGCCGGGATGGGTGCGGCGGGCGGCCACGCGGTAGGTATGCCGGATCTGCTCGGCGGTGGCGCTGGGCGGCACGTCCAGCACCTCGTACAGCGAGCGTTGCACGCGCACGGGGTGTCTCCTGCCATTGCCGACCACCCGACCGGGCGACTGCGAGCCCGGTGTCATGGCGAAAGTACCTACACATGACCAGAATGGGCCTTGGGCGGCCCGGGGGGGCGAGCGAGAGTCCGGAGGCCGGGACAGCACGCAAAGTAGGATTTTCTGTGCATTGCGGCTCTTGGCTCCCAGAATCGTCTTGTCGGTCATGCCGGCCTTGTTCCGGTTCGGCCGACGGTGCGCTCGGGGCGCAGCGTGCGTGCCAGGGTGGGACAGGATGGGTGGATGGGGCAACGGCAGAACTCGGAGATCGTCACCGAGGTCGCGTCGCTGGTACAGGATCCGGACATCGCCGAGCGGCTGACCGTGACCGGGCCCGCCGACGTCCTTCCCAGCCTCTACCGGGTGACGATGATGGCGGCCGCGTCGGTGGCGGCCGCGGCTGTCGGGGCCAGCCGCCTGCTCGCGGCCCGCGGCGGCGGGGCCCCGCCGGAGGTCACCGTGGACACCCGTCACGCGAGCGCGGTCTTCCGCAGCGAACGGTACCTGCGGATGGCCGGCAAGCCACCGCCGAGCCCGTGGGACGCGATCTCCGGGTATTACCGCACCGGGGACGACCGGTGGATCCAGCTGCACTGTAACTTCCCGCACCACCGCAACGGGATCCTGGATCTTCTTGGGACGCCGGGCGAGCGCGCCGCCGTCGAACGGGTCATCCGCCGTTTCGAGGCCGAGCCGCTGGAACTCGAGCTGCACGCCATGGGTCTGTGCGCCAGCATGGCCCGCAGCGAGCGGGAATGGCGCGAGCACAGGCAGGCCCGGGCGGTCGACGAGCTTCCCCTCGTCGAGGTGCGCCGGCTCGGCGACGGCCCGGTGCTCGCCGCGCCCCTGGCCGAGACGCCGGCCGCGGGTCTGCGGGTGCTCGACCTGACCCGGGTCATCGCCGGTCCCGTCGCCGGTCGCACGCTGGCCGCCTACGGAGCCGACGTCCTGCGAGTCGGCGCTGCCCACCTGCCGGAGGTGCACACGGTGCTCGTCGACACCGGGTTCGGCAAGCGCAACGCCTTCCTCAACCTGCGGGTGGCCGCGGACGCCCGCCGGCTGCGCGAGCTGATCGCCTCGGCGGACGTGGTGCTCCAGGCCTACCGGCCGATGGCCCTCGACCGGCTCGGCTTCGGCCCGGAGGCGGTCGCCAGGATCCGGCCGGGCATCGTCTGCGCGACCATCACCGCGTACGGACGGCAGGGCCCCTGGAGCGGTCTGCGCGGGTTCGACAGTCTGGTCCAGACCGCGTCCGGCATCGCGACCGCCGCCGCGGCGGTGACCGGGTCCGACCGCCCCGGGCCGCTGCCGGCACAGGCCCTCGATCACGCGACCGGCTACCTCACCGTCTACGGGGTGCTGGACGCGCTGGCGCGCCGGGCGACCGAGGGGGGCAGCTGGCACGTCGGTGTGTCCCTGGCCCGGACCGGTCGTTGGCTGCAGGGGCTGGGACACCACGACACGCTCGCGCTCTCCGACCCGACCCGACCCGACCCGGGAGGATGTCGAGGAGTTCTGCGCCACGATGAACAGCGAGTTCGGACCCCTGTCGTACATCCGCCCGGCCGCCACTGTGGCCGGCGTCGCGCCGAGCTGGATCTCCCCGCCGGCACAGCTGGGCACCAGCCCGGCGGTCTGGGCATAGCCATGCTGAGGTGCTGGGTTCCGCGGGATCGCGTCGGCGTGTCCACCGTGCG
>NZ_CDWRCM010000070.1:4549-6639 GCF_977927585.1 Frankia sp. CcWB2
TGCGAATTGATGCTGGTCAGCCCGTCATCCTCTAGGCGGTGGCGCACCGGCTCGCGGGCCGGGCGCATCGGGGTGACTGGGTCGGGGTGATTGGGCCGGGCCACGGCATCGGAGTCGGGTCCGGCGGGACCGGAGGAGGAATTGCATGGGTAGGCGCCCGCTCCTGGGAGTGATAGCCCTTGCCGCGACCGTGGCGTTGACCGCGGTGGCCTGTGGGAGTGACAGTGGTTCGTCCTCGAACGGGAAGCAGACCATCACGATCGGCTTCCAGGGAGTTCTCTCGGGCGACAGCCAGCAGCTCGGTCTGAACGCCCTCTACGGCGTCCGGACGGCGATCGCCGAGGTCAACGCGGATGCGAGCGCGCCGTTCCAGCTCAAGCTCGCCGAGTCCGACGACGGTGGCTCGCCGGATCAGGGCCCGACGGCCGCCCAGAAGCTGATCGATGACTCCAAGGTCGTCGCGGTAGTCGGCCCGATGTTCTCCGGCGCGACCAAGGCGAGCGAGCCGGCCTACACCCAGGCCGGACTGCTGTCGGTGAGCCCGTCGGCGACGAACCCCGCGCTCACTACCCTGGGCTTCAAGACCTTCTACCGGGTCATCGCCCCGGACACCGTGCAGGGCAAGGCCGCGGCCGACTACATCGCCACGGTGCTCAAGGCGACGAAGGTGTACTCGCTGGACGACAAGAGCGAGTACGGCACGGGCCTGTCGGGTGCGCTGGAGGCCGAGCTCAAGGCCAAGGGCGTCAACGTGACCCACGACGGCATCAACCCGACCAAGGACTACACGTCCGAGGCAACGAAGATCATTGCTGCCGCGCCCGAGGTCCTCTACTACTCCGGCTACTACCCCGAGTTCGCGCTGCTGTCGAAGGCGCTGAAGAGCAAGGGCTTCACCAGAAAGATCATCAGTGGTGACGGCTCGCTCGACCCGCAGTACGTCGCGCAGGCCGGGGCCGCCGCGGCCGAGGGTGCCTACCTCACCTGCCCCTGCGGCGACGCCAACACCGACCCGAAGGCCGCGTCCTTCGTCGCGTCCTACAAGAAGGTCAACAACGGGGCGAAGCCCGGCACCTATTCCGGTGAGGCCTACGACGCCACGCTCGCCCTCGCGGACGTCTTCAAGAAGCTCGGCAAGGACGTCACCCGGGAGTCCGTGGCCGGCGCGTTCGGTTCCGTGAACTTCCCCGGCATCACGAAGACCGTGGCGTTCGAGCCGAATGGCGAGGTCAAGGGCTCCAACGTGTTCGTCTACCAGGTCAAGGGCGGACAGATCACCGTTCTCGGCAACATCGCGGACCTGGTCAAGTCCTGATGTCGGTGCGGGCGGTGGCCGGGGGTGGGACGTCCGGCCACCGCTTCGCCTGGTGGTGAACGAGGCACACGGATGGGTTTCCTCGACCAGTTCTGGCAGCTGACCGTCGACGGTCTGACGGTCGGCTCCCTGTACGCGGTCATCGCGCTCGGGTACACCCTCGTCTACGGAGTCCTCCAGCTCATCAACTTCGCGCACAGCGAGGTCTTCATGCTGGGATCCTTCGGCGGGCTGTTTGCCGCCCGCGCCCTGCTGCCCGGGGACGGCTCGGTCCCGGGCGGCCTCGAATCGGTGGGCCTGGTGACCATGGGTCTCGGCGCCGGCGCGATCTGCGGCGGGCTCGCCGCCTTCACGCTCGAACGGGTGGCGTACCGGCCGCTGCGGCGCCGTTCCGCCCCCCGGCTGGCCTACCTCATCAGCGCCATCGGGGCCTCGCTGTTCGCGGTGAACCTCGCCGGCAAGGAGTTCGGCCGGCAGAACGTGGCCCTGCCCAACCTGTTCACCGACGGAACGGTGTTCACGCTGTTCGGAGCGGGCGTCTCCACCCAGTCGCTGGTCATCTTCGCGGTCGCGATCGCGATGCTGGTCGGACTGGACCGGCTGGTCACGGGGACCCGGCTCGGGCAGGGCATCCGCGCGGTGGCCCAGGACGCCGACACCGCGGTTCTCATGGGCGTGAACGTCGAACGCATCATCATCGTCACGTTCGTGCTCGGCGGCCTGCTGGCCGGAGCCGGCGGCTTCCTGTACGCGATGACGTTCAACGCCTCGTACA
>NZ_CDWRCM010000070.1:6888-11582 GCF_977927585.1 Frankia sp. CcWB2
GCATGGGGTTCGTCCCCGGAGCGAAGGCGTTCACCGCCGCGGTCCTCGGCGGCATCGGCAACGTGCGCGGGGCGATGCTCGGCGGCCTGCTCCTCGGATTGGTGGAAAGCTACGGCGGATACATCTTCCAGGCGTCCTACAAGGACGTGATCGCTTTCCTGGTCCTGGTCGGCATCCTGATGATCCGACCGTCCGGCCTGCTCGGGGAACGTCTGGGGAGGGCAGCGTGAGCGCTGCGACGTCGTCCGCCCGCCCGCCGACCGCCGGGGCGCCGCTCCCGCCCGCCGGGGCGGGTGGCGAGCCTGGTGGCGGCCCGGCGGGCGCATTGCTGCGTCCGGCCGTGCTGTTCTCCCCGGCCCGGCTGCGCCAGCTCGGGGTACTGCTGCTGGTGGGTGTGCTCGCCGCGGTGGTGACCGGTCCGGCCGGGGGCTCCGACAAACCGCTGAAGGCATTTCAGGATTCGGTGCTGGACGCGCGGATCCTGCCCTACCTGGGGCTCGCCGTCGCGTTGTGGATCGTCCTGGCGCTCGGCGTCGAATTGCGGGGCGCGGCGGGCCGGCTGGCGGCCGGCCTCCGGGGGCCGGTGAGTGCGGCCTACGCCACCCGGGGCGGCCCGATCGCGCTGAACCTGACGCTCCTGGCGGTAGCGATCATTGCCCCGCTGGTCGTCTCGACCGCCGCGCAGCAGTCGATGGTCAACGACATCGGCATCTACGCGCTGCTCGCACTGGGCCTGAACGTCGTGGTCGGCTACGCCGGCCTGCTCGACCTCGGCTACATCGCCTTCTTCGCCATCGGTGCCTACACGACGGCCTACTTCACCTCACAGACCGCGATGCCGTGGCACGCGCCTTTCGTGCTCAACCCGTTCTTCGTCTTCCCGATTGCGCTGGTCCTCGCCGCGCTCGCCGGCGTCGTCCTGGGCGCGCCGACGCTGCGGCTGCGGGGTGACTACCTGGCGATCGTCACGCTCGGTTTCGGTGAGATCATCCATCTGATCGCGAACAACGCCGACAACATCACGAACGGTGCCCGGGGGGCCTTCGGCGTTCCGCACCTGTCGATCAACCTGCTCGGCCTCGACTACGAGTGGGGCATCGACCCGCTACCGTATTATTACCTGCTCCTGGTCATCATCGTCGGAGTCATGATCGCCTTCGGTCGGCTGGAACGGTCCAGGATCGGCCGGGCCTGGGCGGCGATCCGCGAGGACGAGATCGCCGCCGAGGCGACCGGGGTCGCGACCCTGCGGATGAAGCTGCTCGCCTTCGCTATCGGCGCCTCGGTGTCGGGCTTCGCCGGCGTGCTCTTCGCCTCCAAACAGTTCTTCAACCCGCAGAGCTTCAGCCTGCAGGCGTCGTTCTTCGTCGTCGCCGTCGTCATCTTCGGCGGGATGGGTTCCCGGCTCGGGGTGGTGGTCGGTGCCGTCGTCCTCCAGGGCATCGCCTTCTACCTGCGCGACAAGGTCCCGCCCGCGGACCGGTACATCTACTTCGGGGCCGTCATCGTGATCATGATGATCTTCCGTCCGCAGGGACTCGTGCCGTCGCGCCGACGGCGTCGGGAGATCCAGCTTGCGGAGGCCGGCATCGGCGCGGCGGACTCCCTGGGCGCCGCGCCCACGGGAGGCAAGCCGTGACCAGGGGCGGAGCGCACCGCGTCTCGCCGCCGGGACACCGGCGCTCCCGGGGCCGGCAGCGCGGGGACAGCCAGGGCCGCGGGGACGCCGGGCGCGGCGGAGGCCCGGAGGACCTGGTGGTGGAGGCCCGCGGCCTGGCGCTGCGGTTCGGGGGTGTGACCAGCCTCGACGGCGTCTCACTGCGCCAGCGCCGAGGCGAGATCCTGGCGGTGATCGGACCGAACGGGGCCGGCAAGACCTCGCTGTTCAACTGCCTCACCGGGGCATACCGCCCGCAGCAGGGATCGGTCACCTTCTGGCCCCGGCCCGGCTGGCCGGCCGAGCTGGTGGGGCGCCGCCCGCACGCCATCACCCGGCTCGGCGTCGCCCGGACCTTCCAGAACATCCGGCTCTTCCCCGCTCTGTCGGCGCTGGAGAACGTCCAGATCGGGACCGAGGTGCGGCAGCGGTACGGGCCGCTGGCCGCGGTGCTGGGGCTGCCGGGCGCCCGGCGGGCCGAGCGTGACGGCGTGCGGCACGCGCTGGAGCTGCTCGAGCTCGTGGGCCTGCCGCACCGGGCGCACGAGCTCGCCGCGTCGCTGCCCTACGGCGAGCAACGCCGGCTGGAGATCGCCCGGGCGCTCGGTACCGAGCCGCGCCTGCTGCTGCTCGACGAGCCCGCGGCCGGCACGAACCCGGCGGAGAAGCGCGACCTGGTGGAGCTGATCATCCGGATCGCGGGCACCGGGGTGTCGGTCCTGCTCATCGAGCATGACATGCGGCTGGTCATGTCGGTGGCGACCTCGGTGGTGGTGCTCAACTTCGGCCGGATCATCGCGTCCGGCACGCCGGCGGAGGTCCAGCGGGACCCGGCGGTCATCGAGGCGTACCTGGGCCTAGCCGACGCCGGCGCGGCGGATCCCGATACGGCGGATCCCAGCCCGGCCGGCCCTGCCGGGTGGAAGGAATTGCGCTGATGCTGCTGACTCTGGCCGGTGTCGAGGTCGCCTACGGCGCCGTCACCGCCCTGCGCGGCGTCAGCCTGGAGGTGGCTGAGGGCGAGATCGTCACCCTGCTCGGAGCCAACGGCGCCGGCAAGACGACCACGCTGCGGACGATCTCCGGACTGCTGCGGCCCCGGGCGGGACAGGCGTGGCTGGACGGTCGCCCGTTGTCGTCGATTCCGGCGCACGAACTCGTCGGCCGGGGGGTGAGCCACGTGCCCGAGGGTCGGCGGATCTTCCCGAGCATGAGTGTCCGCGAGAACCTCCTGATGGGCGCTTACCACGATCGCCGGCACGTGCGGACCGACCTCGACCGGGTGTTCGCGCTCTTCCCCCGGCTGGCCGAGCGGGTCGCGCAGCCGGGAGGCACGTTGTCCGGCGGCGAGCAGCAGATGCTCGCGATCGGACGCGCGCTGATGAGCCGTCCCCGGCTGATGCTCCTCGACGAGCCGTCGATGGGGTTGGCCCCGATGATCGTTCAGACCATCTTCGAGGTGATCGCGGAGATCAACCGGGAGGGGGTCGCGGTGCTGCTGGTCGAGCAGAACGCGGCCTCGGCGCTGCGGATCGCGGGCCGTGGCTACGTGCTGGAGACCGGCGAGGTCGTGCTGGCGGGCACCGCCGCGAGCCTGCTGGCCGACGACCGGGTCCGGCAGGCCTACCTCGGCGAGGACGTCGGCGGCCGGACCACCGCGGGCTGAACCGCCCGCGACCGCGGCTCCGCCCGTCGCCACATCGGCGAGAAACCGCCGTGGCGTGCCGTGGTCAGGTCACCGAGCGTTGGGGGCGCCGGCCGGTGAGCCGAGGACGCGGTCGAGGTACGCGTTCGCGAACACCCCGGTCGGGTCGGCGGCGTCGCGCACGGCCAGGAAGTCGTCGAAACGGGGATAGAGCCCACGCAGCGTCGCCGCGTCCAGCGAATGCAGTTTGCCCCAGTGCGGCCGGCCGCCGACCGACAACATGATTTTCTCGGCGAGGTCGAAGTAGTCGCCGTGCGCACCGCGGTGATCCATGTGCACGGCGATGTAGGCGGTGCCGCGGCCGTACGCCGTCGACATCGGGATCTCGTCCGCGGCGGCGCATCGGACCTCCACCGGGAAGACGGCGCGCACGTCCGCGCTCCCCATGGCGTAGACCAGCTCACGCAGCGTCGCGGCGAGATCGGCACGGGGGAGGGCGTACTCCATCTCCTTGAACCGGACCCGGCGGTGGGAGGTGAACACCCGGTAGGACAGGTCGCGGAACGTGCGGCTGCCCGACGCCCGCGCGCTGACGTGCGCGATGGGCCGCACCGCCGCGGGCATCCGCCGGCCCGTCGTCATCAGCGCGCCAAAGAGGGTGTTCGACACCAGTTCGTCGTCGACCCAGCAGCGCAGCCGGGGCAGCGGCGCCAGGCCGTCGTCGAGCGGACGCCGCTGACCGCGTCTGACCAGGGCCGTCGTGGTGTGCGGAAACCACGAGAAGCGAAGGTAGTCGGTCTGGTCGACGAGCTCGTCGTAGGAGTCGAGGACCTTGTCCAGGCGCATCGGGCCCTCCTGGACCTGCAGGGCGAACAGCGGCACCGCCTGCAGGGTGACCGACGTGACGACGCCGACGGCACCCAGGCCCAGCCGGGCGGCGGCGAACAACTCGGGACGTTCGCCGCGTGAACAGGTGACCACGCTGCCGTCGCCGAGCACCACCTCGAGCGCCCGGACCTGGGTGCACAGGCCACCGAAGCGGGCCCCGGTGCCGTGGGTGCCGGTTGAGATGGCACCCGCGATGGTCACCTCGTCGACGTCGCCCTGGTTGGTCAGGGCGAGCCCGGCCTCCGCGAGCAGCCGGTTCAGCCGGCGCATGGTCATCCCACCGCGCACCGTCACCAGGCCGCTGCCGCCGTCCAGGGCAACGAGGTCGGCGCACCTGTCCAGGCAGACCTGGACGGAGCCCGGGTCCGGGCGGCCGATGGCGCTCATGGAATGGGACGATCCGATCGCTCGGATCTGATGACCGTCCCGGACGGCGGTACCGACCAGGGCGGAGATCTCCTCCGCGTCGCGGGGGCGGGCGAGGCGCACCGACCGGGGGGACGT
>NZ_CDWRCM010000070.1:11772-19378 GCF_977927585.1 Frankia sp. CcWB2
ATTTCGACTCCCGGACGGTCTCATTGCCCGCCCAGTTGCGCCAAGCCGAGGACTTACCAATGGGCGAGCCCATGGGCACCTCCGTCTGCCGGGACCGGCCACCATCGTGAACCGGGCCTTCCCGGCTTCACCACGCGGGGGGGGCGGGTGATGGCCGTTCACAGGGCGATGCGTCGTCCGACCTCCGTCCGGGCGGGATGGACCGGTCCCGTCTCCCGCAGGTATGCCGAGCATGGCATCCGACGGTGGTTCGGGCGTCCGTCGTGACGCTGCGGGGTGACGTCCTGCCGGTACCTGCTGGTCTACGAGCGTGTCGCGGTGCACCATCACGAGGGCACGGGGCGCACAGGCACGGGGCGCACAGGCACGGGGCGCACAGGCACAGGGGCGCAGGCAGGGGCACACAGGAAGACACGGCTACGGAAGGCGGATCGTATGGTGACCGCAACCGGATCTCGTCCGGCCGGGATCAGCCTCGGTCGGCTCGCCGAGCTGGCGCAGGAACGGACCGGCGGCACGGCGGAGCTTCGCTTCGAGGGACGCGACCAGACGTCGGGGGAGTTGCTGGCGCGGGCCCGCCGGTTGTCGGGCGGCCTGCGGGCGGCGGGTCTGCGCCGGGGCGACCGGGTGGCCGTGTGCATGGCCAACTGTCCCGAGGTGGGTGTCACCTACCAGGCGGTGTGGCGGGCCGGTGGGGTCGTGACCCCGGTGCTGTTCCTGCTGACCGAGCACGAGCTGCGCCACGTCCTCGTCGACAGCGGAGCCCGGTTCGTGGTCACCACACCCGAGTTCCTGGACCGGGTCCGCGCGGCGGTCGGCGACGGCGGCTCGGCGGTGCGCGCCCTGATATTGGCGGACGGGGACCGGCCCGGCGTCTCCCCGCCTCCGCCGCAGTCCCCGTCCCCGCCACGATCCATGCTCCAGGCCGGCACACTCCGGGTCGGGCTCACCACCCCGGTACTGCGCTTCGCCGATCTCGAGGCCGGCGAGGAGAGTCCGGTTGTGGAGGTGGATCCTTCCGACATGGCCGCGCTGCTCTACACCGGCGGCACGACCGGGCGGGCGAAGGGGGTGGTCCTCTCGCACGACGGGCTGTCCGCGGGTGGCTGGGCAGCGATGTCGGCCACCCCGGACGAGAAGTTGGCCGGCCTGCTGCCGCTGCCGCTGTCCCACGTCTACGGGCTGACGATCAGCGTCATGACCCTGCACATGGTGAACCCCGGACCGATGGTTCTCATGCGCTGGTTCGAGCCGCGGAGCTGGCTCGACCTCGTGGTCGAGCACCAGGTGAACATCAGTGCGTTGGTGCCGTCCATGGTGGCGCAGCTGCTCGCGCAGCCCCTGCACGACTACGATCTGTCGACCCTGCGGCGGGTGACGAGCGGTGGCGCGCCGCTGCCCCGGGAGACCGCCCTCGAATGGCGCCGGCGGCTGCCCAGCGCCGAGCTGGTGGAGGGATACGGCTGTACCGAGTCATCCGCGATCATCACCACCTCGCCGGTGGGCGGAACACGACTCGGCAGCGTGGGCGTGCCCGCCCCCGGGGTCGAGGTGCGCATTGAGCTCCCCGACGGCTGCGAGGCCGGTCGGGGCCAGGACGCGGAGATCTGCGTGCGGGGCCCGATGGTGATGACGGGGTACTGGCAGGCCCCGGAGGCCACCGCGGGGGCGCTGCGGGGCGGTTGGCTGCACACCGGGGACATCGGCCGGCTGGACCCCGACGGCTACCTGTACGTGGTTGACCGGATCAAGGATCTGATCATCCGGGGTGGCGTCAACGTCTATCCGCGCGACGTCGAGGACGGCCTGCTCGCCCATCCCGAGGTCGCCTCGTGCGGCGTCGTGGGCCGACCGGACTCCCGGCGCGGGGAGGAGGTGGTCGCGTTCGTGGAACTCGTCCCGGGTGGCACCGTCTCCCCGGAGGAGCTGGTGCGCTGGGGCCGCGCCCGGCTGGGTCCCATCCGGTACCCGCGTGAGGTGCACATCGTCGAGGCACTGCCGCTCACCAGCAGCCTGAAGACCGACCGACGGATGCTGCGGTCGCTGGCGGCGCCGAGGTCGCTGCCGGCCCCGGGGCCGCTGATGGCGCCGACCTGACCCGACGGAGCGGATAGGTTCGAGCCCCGGCTACGCTGCGGGCTGGCTTGCCATGCTCGCTGACCTTCCGTCAGCTTCGGCGTTTGCCGCGATGTCTGCCGGGGGCAACCCCCCGAACCCCCGATGTCGAGCTTCGCTCGACCCGACCCGGTTCGACCCCTCTCACCTTGTCCGCGGTCCTTGTCCCGCCCGATCTCGCGGGCTGTTGCTCGCCGCGCCCTTGTTCGCTGTTCGGTATTGACCGAACAGCGAACAGCGTGAACGCTGGTCCGCGTGGACACCGAGGCCCTCGTGGTCGACGCCTTCTGCCAGCTCGGAGTCGAGGCCCGACCGCCCGCCTCCGGGCCCGATCGCGGGGTCGATCTCGTGCTCGACCCGGATGGTGTCGCGGTTCCCATCGAGCTCAAGCGCCGGTCACTGGTGTCCGAGGGCGTCGCCGCGCAGCTGCTCGCGGCCAGCCGTCCACCCGGTGGATCGGGCGGCTTCCTTCTCCTGGTCGTCGCGGACCGGGTGACCGGGGCGGCCCGGAAGCTGCTGACCGAGCATCGGGCCGGCTACTACGACCTGCGCGGCCGGATCGCGCTTCGTTCGAGCAACCTTGTGATCGACGCCGAGGTCAGTCCGGTCACCGGACGCGGTGCGCGGACACGGGCCTTGAGCGGCACGGCCGGGCTCGAGGTCGCGACCGCTTTGCTCATGGAGCCGCAAGCGGGCACCGCCGTCCGGGAGCTGGCGCGCCGGCTCGGCCGCTCCGCCAGCACGGTGTCGGAGCTGCTGGCGGCGCTGCGGCACGACGGTCTTGTCGACGCCGCGAACGTCGTCACGGACTCGCGGCTGTTCTGGCAGGTGGCCGAGCGATGGCCAACGCCGCGCGCCTATCTCGCCAGACTCCCCGATCCCGGTGACACCAGCGGCGTCACCAGATCGCTGCGTCTCGGCCTGCGTGACGTGGAAAACGAGATTGGGTGGGCGTTGACGGACACGACCGCCGCCGCGGCGTACGGTGCCCCGGTCGCTGTCCGCGCCGACCAGGTGCCTGACTTCTTCGTTCCCGATCAGGCGGTGCTCCGGCGCGCGGCTACGCTTCTCGGCGCCGCTCCGGCGCCGGCCCAGGCGCGTGCCGCGGTGCGGGTCGCACCGGTGGCGGCCGTCTGCGCCCGTCGCGTCGATCTCCTGCCCGAGCGGTGGCGGTGGCCGCTTGCGCATCCGCTGTTCGTCGCGCTCGATCTGGCTCAGGACGTGGGGCGTGGGCGCGAGATCCTCGACGTCTGGCTACCAGAGCCGGGGTGGGCCCGTGTCTGGTAGCCGGGTGACCTTCCTGGGCGACGCGATGGCCGCGGTCGTCCAGGCCGTCGAGGAAGTGCGGACACTCACCGGCCAGCCGCCTGTCGTGGTCGGCGGGCTGGCGGTGCTGTGCCCGAATCTCCAACGCCCACCGGGCGACAGCCGATCTGGACGTTGTCGACCGACTGCACGGGACCACGCCGCACCTGGAGGTGCTCCGCGCAGCGGCGGGCGCGAGGGCCGTGGAGCCCGCAGGCGTCCTGCTGCCAACTCCGTATGGCCAGGTCAAGGTGGACGTGCTGGAGGTGCGGCAGGTAGAGCTCGACCAGCCGAGCGACGATCCCGGCGACCGCCTCCACGCGTCCGCGCACGCCTGGGCGAACGACACCGCCACCGAGACCGCCATCGAGGTGATCCGGTCGGTCGGCGACCGCGTGGAGGTGAGGACGCCCGTCGCCGAGCTTCTTCTCGATGCCTGCGGACGCACCTGACGCGGCCCGAGTCGGCGACCAGGCGGGCACGCCCGCGTCACAACAGGCCGCTCGCACCACGATCGGGGCTACCAACTCGCCGTAGCGGCCGACGAGCCCCGGTCAGTCACCGGCGTCGATCGGCTGGCCCGCCGTCGGCCTCGTCGAGGAGAGCGTCACCAGGATCCGTATCCCATGATCACTGTCTACGTCGCCGCACCTCCATTTTCCACGTCTGCCCTGGCTGCCACTACCACCGGTACGAAATCGGCCCCGCCCACGCCCAAGTCCACTTGGCGGCGCGACGTCGCAACATCGGCATGGCCGGCGGCTCCCTGCTGGCCACATCCGCACTAACAGCCGCGCTCGCCCGCCGCGACGGATTTCCCTCCTCTTTCCGCATCCACAGACGCGACACAATCCTGACCGATCGCGGTCAGGAAACACCCACTGGCACCACTTCCGCCCCCACCGGGTGAGACCGGGACCCAGCCACGGCTTCGTTGCCAGCTGATCACATCACCAATCAAACCGACCTCTGAGCTCCGGCCCCGCCGGGTTGTCCATGGCCATGACCGCAGTCACGCCAGGTCCCGGGCCGCTGGCACCGCGCTCGCAGACTCCTGTGGGATCCGCGGTGGCACATCGGGCAGCAGGCTCCGGTAGGCATGACGGGGGGACGATCGTGACCGGAGTACCCCCATCAGCCATCGGCGGGCCGGGCCTTCCACCGTGTGATGCAGGACCGCGGCGAGGGCGAAGGACAGGGCGAAGTCGGCGAGGATGGCGAGCGCCGTCCCGGCCGCGGTGGTGGCGTCGACCCAGCCGAGTTCCCCGCTGATCGTGAGTGCGGCGGGGTGAACGAGATAGAAGGCGTAGGAGATCTCGCCGAAATAGACGAGTGGGCGGGAGCTGAACACCGGAATCCGGCGGCCGTCCGCCTCACGGGTGCCGGCCAGGAAGATGATGATGGCAAACGCCGGCAGTGTGAGCGTGTCGATGAATCCCTGTAGATGGCCGTAGCGGTAGCCCAGGAGTATCGAGACAACCAACCAGGCGTAAGCATCCGACGTTGCCACGGCGTTGCGCGGGCACCCTCACGAGCCAGCAACCCAAGGGCCACGCCAAGGACGAACTCGCCGAGCCGCACCGCCGGGTTCGCGTACGCGGCAAGATCGAATCGAGAGCCCGCGGCGCTCGCCACACATGACACGGCCGCGGCAGGGAGAACGAACAGGAGCGCGGTGCGGATGCGTTCGGGGTTGGTGCGGGTCGCGAACCTGCGGTACACGTATGGGAAGACCAGGTAGAAGAACGCCTCGCAGGACAACGACCACAGCACGGCACCACCCCAGCCGAAATAGATCGACTGGGTCGGGACCCAGGCCTGGACGAGGAGCAGACTCGGCAGGATGGAGAGGGGCTTCGAGCCGAAGTCCCCGAGTGTCTCCAGCGGCCACGCGATCGCGAGCCAGATCCAGATGGCGGCGAAGTACAGAGGATAGACCCGGGCGAACCGGCGCCAATAGAATTGCCCCACGGCGATCGGCCTGGCCGCCCAGGTGAGGACGAACCCCGACAGCACGAAGAAGAACGTGACGCCCACGTATCCGATGTTGCCTAGCACCGCGACCACAGGCAGAGTCCCTTGGACGTCTGCGTGGATGTGGCGGAGGAACACCAGAGTGGCGGCGACTCCCCGCAGGCCGGTCAACGTGGGCAGCTCCAGCCCGGCCTGAGACGGTGGGAGCTGCCGCGAGGGACGGAAGATCTCCTGCTGGGCAGATTCCGGCGAGGTCCTCCGGGTCAACGCGCCCCCTTGATCGTCAGCCATGCGTGCCGTCCCAGGCAAGGCCGCGGCGACACCTCGGAGAAACAAACACTAACGTAGGTGTTGAATTGTCTATCGAGCCCCGATCGGGTAAACATCGTGGCGTTGGCAGCCGGCTATCGGCCGGACCTGGGACCTGGCCGGCAGTCGCCGCACAGCGTTGTGAGGTCTAGCTCGTCTGCGGACGAGCTACGAACGAGTCCCTTGGTCCGGGTCCATGGGTGGGGCGCATCACGATCTCGGTGATACTCGCGCGGTCGGGAAGTGCCACTGCCCCGGTCACGGCGTCGGCGATGTCGTCGGGCGCGATGAGCAGGTCGGCATTCCACGCCCGCCCCTCGGCCTGGAAGATTTTTTGCTGCATGGGGGTCGCGGTGCGGCCCGGGAAGACCGTGCACACCCGCACCCCGGCAGCCGAGACCTCCGCCCGCAGGCTGTCGGCGATCGCCCGCAGGGCGTGCTTGGCCGCGGCGTACTGGCCGGCGCCGGCGCCGGCGGACAGGCCCTGGGTGGAGTTGATGAACACTACGTCGCCACCGGTCCGGATGAGGTCCGGGATCAGCATCTGGGTGAGCACATAGGGCGCGCGCACATTGACGTCCAGCTGTTCGTCGAGGTCGGCCAGCGGGGCGTCGGTGATCGCGCCGCGGTGGTAGGCCCCTGCCGAGTGCACCAGGATCTTCAGGTCCGTGGGCTGATCACGGACCATGTCGACCAGACAGCCGCGGTCCGCGGGATCGGTGATGTCCGCAGCCTGGTGGTGGATGGTCAGACCGACCTCGTCGGCTTCCTTGACCATCCTCGCCAGCACCTCCTGATCGCGACCGGTCGCGATGACAAGTGCGCCGGCCCGCGCCAACCGAAGGGCGACGGCGCGTCCGATCCCGCTGGAGGCACCGGTGACCAGCGCGCCGCGGCCGGCGAGCTGGGGCAGGTGGGCACATGGACTTCCGCCTGGCAGATGGTCGGCACAGGCGATAGCCAGGTTCTGCTTTGCCGTCACTGCTGGACGCTCCTCGGCAGAGTGGCGCAGGTCGCTAACCCGGACGAACGCGAACAGGTGGCCGCCGGGATCCCTGGACGGGCCCCGTCCGTCAGCGCGAACACGCGTCGATGCGAGTCGATCGCGGTCATCCGCGGCGAAGCAGCCACATCCCGCACAGCTGCGACAGTACCATTACGTAACGGTCGAGTATGCGTTGGCACCCAGGGGCGCGTCAGCTCTCCAATCCCCGCCGGGACGCCATCCCCGACGAACCAACTCTTACGTAACGGTAGAGTTTGACCTGGTGGACGCGGGGTGCCATGCGGGGTGCCATGACGAATCACATCGGGATGGGCCGCAGAAATGATCAACAGAGGGGATGCCGGCGCTGGCGAAGGCGCCGCGGCTCTGCGGGAGCACGCACTGATCGCCGAGCTGACCACGGTGCCCAGGTAATGACGCAGGAGCGGCTGCAGCAGATCTTCCGGGAGATCTTCGGTGACGACGACCTCGTCATCACCGACGCCACGACCGCCGCCGACATACCCGGATGGGACTCGCTCGCGCACATCAACCTCATCTATGCTGTCGAACGCGAGTTCTCGATCCAGATCGCCGACGAACGGCTCGCGAGTTTCGCCACCGTCGGTGACCTGCGCGAGCACATCGAGGAGCTCAGCGGTGTCCACTGAGACCGACAGCAGCGAACTCGGGGACCCCGGTGACGCTGGAGCGGGGCGGGGACATCCGACGCCGAGCAGCCAAAGTCGATGACCGCCTGGCGGCCCGAAGTGGAACCGTCAACCGCGCCTTCGCCCGCGGCGCAGGCTCCGGCCGCCTCGATGAATTATGATGCCCCGGATGCCGCGGACGCGGACGCGCGGCCGGTTGAACACGAGCCATCCGTCGTCCAACTCGTGGGGTGTCATCGGCGTGGGG
>NZ_CDWRCM010000070.1:19838-20597 GCF_977927585.1 Frankia sp. CcWB2
TCTGGAGGATCAGGACAATCGGCACAACGGTTGCCTGGTCAGGTCTGCGATCAGTTCGAAGTCCTTGTCGCGGTGCAGGAGCGTGAGCCCGGCGGTTTCCGCTGTCGCTGCGATCAGCAGATCGGGGACGCCCGGGGCCCGATGATGGCCGGCTGCGGCCAGCAGGCCTTGGACCTCGTAGGCGCGCCGGGCCACGGCTGCCGGTATGTCCCACTGGATGACCATGCGTGCGAGCGGCAGGGTGCCGAGGAGCCGGGCGTGCTCAGGGCCGTTGCGGGCCGAGTAGCCCACTTCGAGCAGCGTGACCGCGCAGATGTGTACCAGACCTTGATCGACTCGCTGTGACCAGACGGGTTCGTCGGGATGGGTTGGTATGCGGACCAGTGCCGACTTGTCGATGAGCCAGCTGTCGGTCACGACCAGGCACCGCGCATCACGTCTTCGTCGGCGAGGTCCGAGATCAGGTCGTGGAGCTGCGCCCAGTTCTCCCGCCCAAGAGGGGGACGTGTGTCGCGCGATGCCCGCTCGGCTTCGGCGGCAAGCGTGCGGCGCAGATACTCGACACGCGAGATTCCGGCTCGGGCGGCGGCAGCGTCGAGCTCGGCGAGAACCGCATCGGGTACGTCACGTACGAGGATGTCGGCCACCGGCGCCACCTCGCAGGTTCGATATCAGACTCCTCAATCATGATAGCATGACTGCTTCTGTGCAGGCACCTACCCCATTCACCTCGCAACTCACCTCGCACGTACCCAAAGG
>NZ_CDWRCM010000071.1:0-1951 GCF_977927585.1 Frankia sp. CcWB2
GAGCCCGATCCCAGAGATCAGAAGAAACGCGACGACGACGGCTCGGACTCCGAACTCACCGGGCAGCAGGGAAAAGATCAGCGCGAAGGGCAACATCAGCAGGAAGGGCCGTGCCGCCTGGCGCAGCCTCCAGCCGGGGCCGGTGAGGTCATGCGAGACCCAGTCGTTGTAGGCCGGAGGAAGGGTCCCCCCAAGCAGGTAGTGCACTCGCCCGGTCAGCGGTGGTCGCTGAACGACTGGGCGGGCCACCGCCAGCTCCCGGTCCTGGCCGCTCACCGTCGGGCTGTCGTTACCGTCCATACCTCGCAGCCTATGAAGTCTGCGGTGGAGAGGTGGCAGCCGACGGTGGGCAGGTCGAGCTTCGGTGCGTTCTAGTCTTTGATCTCACAGAGCACGGTGCCGCTGGTGACAACGGCGCCGACGGCCGCAGCCAGTCCGGTGACCGTGCCATCCCGGTGCGCGTTGATCGGCTGTTCCATCTTCATCGCTTCCAGAACAATGATCAGATCACCCGCGGAAACAGCGTCGCCGTCGTTGACCGCGACCTTCACGATGGTGCCCTGCATGGGACTGGTCAGGGCGTGGCCCGTGACCTTGGCCGCAGCCGTGCCGCGAGCGCGCCGCTTGGGCGCCGCTCCCCGGGAAGCGGCGACGGGGGCAGAACCGAATCCGGCGGGTAGCACGACTTCGAGGCGTTTGCCGCTTACCTCGACAACCACGGTCTCCCGCGGCTCGGGGGTGGTGTCGGCCTCAGTCCCTCCCGCGAAGGCCGGGATGGTGTTGTCGAACTCGGTTTCGATCCAGCGGTTGTGGATACGGAAAGGCTCTGCGGCGTCCTCCGGGGCGAAGGCGGGATCCCGTACGACCGCGCGGTGGAATGGCAGTGCCGTCGCCATTCCCTCGATGATCATCTCGTCGAGGGCGCGCCGAGCCCGCTGCAAAGCTTCCTGCCGGGTTGCTCCGGTGATGATGAGTTTTGCGAGCAGGGAGTCGAAAGCGCCGCCGATGACGCTGCCGCTTTCGATGCCGGTATCGAGTCGGACGCCGGGGCCGGCCGGCGCGATCAGCTTGGTGACCGTGCCGGGGGCGGGAAGGAAGTTACGGCCGGGATCCTCACCGTTGATGCGGAATTCGATGGAGTGACCGCGAGGAGCCGGATCGGTGAAGTCGAGTGCCTCACCCTCTGCGATGCGGAACTGGGCGCGAACCAGGTCCACTCCGGAGACCTCTTCGGTTACCGGATGCTCGACCTGGAGGCGGGTATTGACTTCAAGGAAGCTGATCATGCCATCGCGGGCGACGAGGAACTCGACGGTCCCGGCCCCGATATAGCCGGCTTCCTTGCAGATCGCCCTCGAGGCGTCGTACAGCGAGTGGAGCTGAGCCTCCGAGAGAAACGGTGCCGGCGCCTCCTCCACGAGCTTCTGGTAACGGCGCTGGAGCGAGCAGTCGCGGGTACCGACCACGACGACGTTGCTGTGCGTGTCCGCCAGGATCTGGGTCTCGACGTGGCGGGGCTGGTCCAGGTACCGCTCGACGAAGCACTCTCCGCGACCGAACGCCGCGACCGCCTCCCGGACGGCACTGTCGAACAGTTCGGGGAGCTCCTCCGCGGTCCAAGCGACCTTCAGCCCGCGCCCTCCGCCACCAAAAGCGGCCTTGATGGCAACCGGAAGGCCGTACTGCTTGGCGAAGGTGACAACTTCATCGACGCCGGCCACGGGGTCTGCGGTGCCAGGTGCGAGCGGCGCACCGACCGCTAGTGCAATATGCCGGGCCGCGGTCTTGTCCCCGAGACGGCGGATGGCCTCCGGCGGCGGGCCGATCCAGGTGAGGCCTGCGGAGATCACGGCCTCCGCGAAGTCCGCGTTCTCCGAGAGAAAACCGTATCCCGGGTGGACGGCATCGGCCCCGGAGGACTTGCAGGCATCGAGAATTTTGTCGATGCGTA
>NZ_CDWRCM010000071.1:2188-10528 GCF_977927585.1 Frankia sp. CcWB2
AATCACCAGGGGTCGTGCCCCCCAACGCAAATGCCTCGTCAGCAACGCGTACGTGCAGGGCATTGATATCCGGTTCCGCGTATACTGCGACGCTGGTGTATCCGGCGTCGCGGCAGGCGCGGGCCACTCGAACCGCGATTTCTCCCCGATTGGCGATGAGGATCTTACGCACGTCGCTCCCGTCCTCGTCCGGCCTGCCTGAGTGTAGGTGAGTCGGGCCGCACATTTTGCTGTCGTTGTACCCAGATGTGATGCTGCAGACATCCCGGCGTCATGCCTATCGGTTGATCACCAGTCGGCTCGAGTGCGCGCACCCGGCGTCATCCCGGACCTTTGCCACACGCCCGGTCCGGTGGTGAGACTGCCACGGAGCGCCAGCGTTGGGCTGGCCCAGGATGAACGGCGGGTGGCCGGCGCCGACGAGGGAGCGGCACGAGCCGTCAGGAGCGCCACCACAGCGGCGATCTCCTCCGGCGTCGCCTCGCCGCGGATCAGCTGCAGCCGAGGCCGACTCGCCCGCCTGTCATCGTCCTGAACCACATTTCTCTCCTCGGTACCTCGAGTAGCTGGTGCGTCGTGAGTATGCCGTCCGTGGACCTCTGAGGCCCGGGAGATCTCCGTCGGGGAGATCCTCCTTCCGGCGAGCTGGCGACGGCAGATCCCGTCTATAGCGGGATGTTGCCGTGCTTCTTCGGTGGCAGGGATTCACGTTTGGTACGCAGCAGACGCATCGCTCGAATGACCTCGCACCGCGTTGCCGACGGGCTGATGACCGCGTCGAGATAGCCCCGTTCCGCCGCGATGTAAGGGGTCGCGAAGTGATCGGTGTAGTCCTGGATCAGCTCTGCCCGACGAGTCTCCGGTGACTCGGACCTGGCTAGATCCCGTCGATAGATGATGTTGACGGCACCCCGGGCGCCCATCACCGCGATCTCGGCGGTCGGCCAGGCGAGGTTGATGTCCGCCCGCAGGTGCTTGGACCCCATGACGTCGTAGGCACCGCCGTAGGCCTTCCGAATGATCACCGTCACCTTCGGTACGGTGGCCTCTGCGTAGGCGTAGATCAGCTTGGCGCCACGGCGAATGATGCCGTTCCACTCCTGGGAGGTGCCGGGAAGGAAGCCGGGGACGTCGACCAGGGTCAGCACCGGGATGTTGAATGCGTCGCAGGTCCGGACGAACCGGGCGGCCTTCTCGCTGGCGTCGATGTCGAGGGTGCCGGCGAACTGCATCGGCTGGTTGGCGACCACCCCGATAGAACGTCCATCCACCCGGCCGAATCCGACGATCATGTTCTGGGCGAACTGGGTGTGGACCTCGAGAAAGTCACCCTCGTCGAGGAGCCGCTCGATGATCTGGTGCATGTCGTACGGAGTGTTCGGGGAGTCGGGGATGAACGTGCCGAGATCCGGGTCGATCTCGGCGTCCAGATCGTCCACGGCGTCGTAGCTCGGGGCGTCGTCGAGATTGTTCGACGGAAGGAACGACAGCAGCGCACGGGCGAGCTCGAGGCACTCCGTCTCGTCGGCCGACTGGAAGTGCGCGACACCGCTGCGGGAGTTGTGGGTGTGTGCGCCACCCAGTTCCTCCATGCCCACGTCCTCGCCGGTGACTTCCTTGATCACGTCGGGGCCAGTGATGAACATGTGGCTGGTCTGGTCGACCATCAGGGTAAAGTCGGTGATCGCCGGCGAGTACACGGCGCCACCGGCGCATGGTCCCATGATCAGTGAGAGCTGTGGGACGACGCCGGAGGCCATCACGTTGCGGTAGAAGATTTCGCCGTACAGACCGAGGGAGACGACGCCCTCCTGGATACGCGCTCCGCCGGAGTCGTTGATACCCACGACCGGGCAGCCCGTCTTCAACGCAAGATCCATGATTTTGACGATCTTCTCGCCGAAGACCTCACCCAGGCTGCCACCGAAAACGGTGAAGTCCTGGCTGAACACGCAGACCTGCCGGCCGTTGACAGTCCCGTACCCGGTCACCACGCCGTCGCCATACGGCCGGTTGGCCTGGACGCCGAAGTCGTGCGCGCGATGGCGGGCGAAGGCGTCGGTCTCGACGAACGACCCGGGGTCGAGGAAGGCCTCGACCCGTTCGCGGGCTGTCATCTTGCCCTTGGCATGCTGCGCGTCGACCGCTCGCTGGGACCCGGCGTGGACGGCATCATCGTTCACGCGCCGCAGTTGGGCGAGTCGGCCTGCGGTGGTGCGCGGGTCGGGAGCGGAATCCTCTGCGGGCGCGGGAAGAGCCATAACCGGCAGCGTACGACCCCCGCGGGTCCACGCGTGTGATTGATGTGCAGCGGATCTCACCGGATAGGCGAGATTCGTGGGCCTCTGGTGAGTTAACCGTATCCCGGATCAGTTTGCTGATTGTCCGCTGATCGCCCGAGTCGCCGGCGGGTGACCGGACGGTCTGGCAGGGTGGACCGGTGTCACCCTCGAAGGAGCCTTCACCCGTGGGACCCTCTCCCGAGCAGCCTGCGTCCGGCAAGCTCCCGCCCGGCAAGCCCTCGCCGACGTCCCCTCGGGCCCGCTCTGTCGGGGAGGGGCGATCCGCGTCCATCGGAACACGTGAACCGCTGGACGCCGCACGCCTCGCGGCCCGTGCCGCCGCGGTTGGCCTCGACCTGACGGTGGTAGAGGAGATCGACTCGACCAACGCCGCGCTGGCGCGCATCGCCCGGGGCGAAGACACCGCCCGCGGCCGGGGACAGGTTCTCGTCGCCGAACGGCAGACGGCGGGTCGTGGCCGGCTCGACCGATCCTGGGAGTCTCGCCCTGGCGCCGGGTTGACGGTCTCGCTGCTGCTGCGACCCCGGGTAGCGATGTCCCTGCTCGGCTGGCTGCCTATGGTGGTCGGAACCTCGCTCCTGGCGACGCTACGTGAGGTGGCGGCGGTTCCCGCAGTCCTGAAATGGCCCAATGACATTCTCGTCGACGATGCGAAGCTCGCCGGCATCCTGGTCGAGGTCGTCCGGATCCCACTGTCGTCACCTTCGGTGATTATCGGTTTTGGGTTGAATATCATGGCGGAGCGTGACGAGCTCCCGGAGCGGTCGACGAGCCTGCTGCTCAGCGGCGCGCTTCCGGCGGCTCTGGACCGGACCGAGCTGCTCGGGGTGGTACTCGCCGATCTCGTCGGGGCGATCACTGGCTGGGAGGCTGACCCGCAAGCGGCTCGCGCGGAGTACCTACGGGTGTGCGCGACGATCGGCCGGCGGGTGCGCGTCGAGCTGCCGGACGGTTCGGCGGTGCGCGGGACCGCCACCGATGTTGACCCCGACGGCCGGCTCGTCGTCGACGGGCGACCCTACAGCGCCGCCGACATCGTTCACCTGCGGTGACGAGGGACCCGGCAGCGATCTGTCAGCCCGAGATGCGACGATCGTTGCCGTGGCGTTTCCCGACGATATCCTCACCCAGGACGAAGAGGTTGTCCTCCATCTGCACCCGCACTGGGTCAGCCTGGTAGTCCCGGCGCTCTGGACGGTTGCCGCCCTCCTTTTCGCCGTGCTGGGGGTTTTCTTCGCACCCGGAGGGGTGTTGCAGAAGCCCATCCAGTACCTCGTGCTTCTGGCCGCCTTCGGTGCAATCGGTTATCTGAGTGTGATGCCATGGCTACGTCGAATGACCACCCATTACGTCGTGACGAACCATCGACTGATGATCCGCGAAGGGGTCGTCACGCGGGTTGGGCGTGATGTCCCGTTCGCCTGGTTGGTTGGTGCGACCGTGCAGCAGAACGTCCTCGACCGGGTTCTGGGCTCGGGTGAGCTGATCATTGAGACGGTGGGGCAGCGGGGCCGGGTCAGCCTGTCGTGCATGCCGCACGCCGAGCGGGTGCAGGAAACCCTTGCCGATCTCTCCGCGCCCTACCAGTCACGGGGCTATCCGGGGGCCTGACGCCGGGACGGCCGGAGGCAGCAAGCACGGCCGATCCGTCACACCGGGTCGAACTCCCGCCACCATGCGAGCAGTTTGTCGGCCTGCGGATCCTCCGTGGCGAAACCGAGACGCTCGTCGTCAACCGTCCAGAACACCGAGAACCGACCGGGTCCTGCATCGCACAGGAAGGTGCCACGGCGTCGGGAGCTGCGTGCCCAGCGCTCGATGCCGGTCTGCCCCTGATAACAGTTGCCGACGCCGGCGAGGGCTGCGGACCGGCGGGCGATGTCGCGGGCCAGGGCCGAGGCGTCCGGGTAACGCAGGACGAGGATTCGAGCGGGGGCCGGAGCATCGGTCGCCACCCCGGGGACGCAGCTGAGGGCCGCCTCCACGCCACCGGGTACCGCCTGTCCCTCGCTGGGCGGCGCACTCGCGCACTCGCCGACCGCGAACGGCTTGAGCGAGGACCGCAGCCGTGCCTCGGCGGCATCGAGCGTCGGGCCCGGCGACTGTCCGACGCCGGCCGCTCCGGAGGCCACGGTGCCTCCCGTACCCGTCGTGCCGGCCGCCGACGGGTGGCGACCGGTGGGGCTGTCGCTCGGATCGCGGGTCACGGCGAGTCCGATGGTGACGCCACCCGCGATCAGAGCCACGATGATCAAGATGATCGCGGTGAGGGGCCCGCGACGCCACCACGAGTCGGTTCCACTGGATGGATCCTCGTCACCGTCGGCCAGATTCCGCGGGAATCCGTCTTCGGAACCGTTCACAGGTATCCGGTCTCCCGAGGAAGGTCAGCTCAATGACGGAGTGGATCGAACGACTTCCACCATCTGTTGAGGTTACCCGGATCCTGATCATCCGCGGAGAACGCGATTCGATAGTCGTCGTAGGTCCAGAACTCGTAGAAACGCTTCGCGAAGAAGTAGCACAGCCGGGTGCCACCGGTCGACTCGGCCGGCGAGCTCCACCGCTCCGAGCTCTGCTGGCCGTCGTCGCAGTTCCCCTCGTCGTAGTAGTACGTTTCACGGGCGCCGATCTGCCGGTCCATGGCGGACTGACTCGGGAAGTGGAACGCGGTGACCTCGATGCCGCTGGGATCCTTGCAGACGAGGGCGGCGTCGGCATAGGCGCTGTCACGGTGTGTGGGGACGGCGCATCCCGTCATGACGACCGGGTTCAGTAGCGAGCGGAGGATCTCCTGTGGATTGCCGGCCGGCTGTCCACCGTTCCCCGACGCTCCGGTGGCCGATGTTGTGGCGACGGATTGTCCGCTCGTCGTGTCGGTGCCGTCCTCGCCGGTGAACACGACGACTCCGAGCAGGATCACCAGGGCCAGGAGGAGGCCGCCGCCCGCGAACAGCAGGCGTCGATCCACGCTGACTTCGTGCCGGGAGGCTGTGCCGCGCTTGGCCAAGGGGGCTACGGCGCGCTCGGGCCCGGCCGCATTGGCGGGGATTCCTGTCGGGTGGGCGGGCGGCTCCGGTGGCGGAAGTCCCGGCAACAGCCCCGGTAACGACGAGGGCCGTCTGGATTCCGCAGGTGGGCCGAGCCGTGTGGCGGTGGCCGTGTCGACCGAGGGGGCGGACGTGCCGAGGAGATTGACGGGTGCCGGCGCTGGAAAGCCGCCGGTCGGGACAGGCGTCCCGCTCACCGGAGGGAATCCGTTCGGCGGGTTGACACCGATTGTCGCTCCGGGAGCCGGCGCCGGATAACCGATGGGCGGTGCGGACGGCGCGACATGCGCGTCAACGCCGTCCGTGGACCTGCCCCGGGCCCCGAAGGCTCCGAGGAAGGCCGTGTCACCGTTCGTGCCGAGCCCGGTGCCGGTTCCGGCCGTGAGGGTTCCGGGCTGGTTAATGTCGCTGCCCTGGATGCCGGGCCGTCCGGTGGGCGGGGGGCTGGGTGGGGTCAGGCGGTAGGTGAGGTCGCCGTCGTCCGGCCATGGTGACGATGGGGCGTGGTGTGGGGACATCGACAGTCCGGAGGACGTCCGAGGTCCCGAAGGCAGGGGCGGCGGCAGCTCCGGGCCCGACGGGGGCCCCGGCGGGAACGGCCGTTCCGGAGTGGACGGGAACCCCGGAACCGAGAGGGATTCCACGGTCGACGAGGTTCCGGGAGCCGACGGGGTTCCGGGAGACAGGGGAGGCTCGAAGGTCACTGGGGACTCAGCGTTGCTGGATCTGGTTGGCGAGCCGTAGTAGAGCGGACCGGGCGGGCCGGCCATGCCTGTGGGCGGCCCAGGGGGTCCCGGGGGCCCGGGAGGTCCCTGCATCCCCAACCGAGCCGGCAGGCCAGGCGGAGTCGGTGGTCCCTGTCCGCCCGGACCAGGCTGGTCCGCCCGGGCGGACGAGGTGGGGGGCCGGTGGGCGGGGCGAATCCAGGCGGGGCGAGAGATCCGGGTGGCCCGGGGGAGCGGGCGGCCAGGACGGAGTGGAGGGGCCGGGCGGCCCCGGCGGGCCACCCGGACCGGTCAGTCCCCCGAAGTGAGGGGGAACCGTGGGGACCGGCGGGCCCGGTGGCAGAACCGGACCTTGCGGTCTGGAACCCGACAGTGGTCCCGAGCCCAGGGCCGACGGCGGTGAGACCGGATTCGTGTAGGGCGGAGGCGACAAGGCATGCCCCGGCCCCACCCCTGGTCCCGGTCCTGGGTGTAGTGGATGCAGGATGGTCCGGTCAGGCTCGTCCGGGTCTGGATCGGGGCCGCTCCCTGGCCGCGGCGAGGCCGGCGGTGGCTCGGACACCCGCGACGCTTCGTCGTCGCCTTGGCCGGGGCTGGGCACGGTTCCTCCCGAGATGGGTGACAGGTGCAACCCCAGCGTAGGCCCCTCACCGCTCGGATATGGGCGATGTCAGGCTACTGCGTCACAAATACTGCTCTATCACCACCCGCCCGGCCGAAGGCAAGCAGGCAAGATCGAAGCCACAGCAAGCAGCACCCCGCCGTGCGGACGTGGCCGCGTCCCGGCGGCGTCCACCGCGACGTCAGGTCTTGGGCACCGGATCGAAATTACTCCACCATTCGTACAGGGCCGCCCCGTCGGGGCCGGTCGCCATGAAGGAGACCAACGTGGAATTGTAGGACCAGAAGATGAAGTGATCACCATTACGCACGTTGCAGACGGCCGTGCCCTGGGTCGCACCTTCGTGGAAGTTCCAGGTGAAGACCTCGTCGCCGCCCTGCTCGCATTTGCCGCCGGTGGTGGTGACCAGGGACTTGCGCACCTCGACGTCGCTGTTCAGATCACTGGTGGTCGCGTAGGAGTAGGCAGCCATCACCTTCCCATCATCCGAGTTGCAGAATAACGACGCCTTGATGTGGCCGCCCTCGGCTTCGCCGTTGGGCTCGCAGTCCGTCATCACGGACGAGTCGAGCTTGGCCAGCAGGGCGTGCTGCGCCGGGGTGAACTGCGCCGAGGGACTCGGACTTGCGCTTGGACTTGGACTTGGACTTGGCGAGGGCGATGACGATGGGTTTGTCGAGGTCGGTGAGGCGCTGGGGCTGTCGGGCGCGGTCACCGTGCCCGGGTTGTCGGAACCTCCGGAGAGGAGCACAACCGGAATAATGATCAGGAGGAGTGCCGCCGCCACCGCCGCAGCGATGATGGTGTTACGCCGACGTTGAGAGCCGCCGGGCCGGGGGGCGCCCCCGGCGGCGGATAACCTCCGTAACCGCCCGCCGCAGGGTAGCCCTGCTGCTGATACCCTTGGTGGTAACCCGGATCTTGGTGGTAACCCGGCTGATAGTTCTGCTGATATGCCTGTTGCGGATAACTCTCCGTGGGATAGCTGTTGGCGGGATAATCCTGCTGCTGGTAACCCTGGCCGTAGCCCTCGCCGGGTGGGTAGACCCCCGTCGGGGGGTACTGATCGGTGCCGCGGTACGGATTCTGTGCGTACTGGTTCTGGGGATACTGGTTCGGAGGGTTCTGGGAGTACTGTTCCGTGGGCGGGTAGCCGCCGGGTGCGCTGTTGCCGAGCAGGCGGGTCTCGTCTTCGTCGCCGAACGGTGCCGAGCCCGCGGAGTACGACGAGGCGGAATAAGAACCACCAGCGTTGCCGTCAACCCGTTGGGTCTGGGCGTCCGGGTCCTGGGGGCCTGGGCCCGGTGACTGCATGACGTCCTCCTGCGCTGCGCGAAGAGCGGCCCCGGCCCGCGCTCGTGATCTTGCGGATCCCGCCGTGGTGCTGGGCGGTTCTCGCAACCGTCCATCTGTGTTAGAACGGGACGGACCGCCCCGTTCGGCCCAGGTCGGGCTCGATGCTCGATGTTAGGAGCTTTGCGTTCGGAGGGGGATCCCGGGTCGTCTTGTAGACAAGGTGTCGGATCAGGCCGCGTAACGGATCATGATGTCGTCGACGATCATCTCCAGGAACGTCTGATCGACCGGATCTCCGGTCAGCAGCACCCGTTGGAGGATGACGGCGGTTCCGAGTTCTATGA
>NZ_CDWRCM010000071.1:10640-14259 GCF_977927585.1 Frankia sp. CcWB2
GTACCGTGCGGTCGACGTCCGGGCGGACCTCGCCACGGGCGATCCCGCGTTCGATGATGGCCTCCGAGCTTGCCTGGCGTTGCATCCAGAGGCCGCGGCGCAGGGCATCGCGCAGACCGGGATTGCGCGGCATCTCCGAGATCAGTTCCGCGAGGATCCGTCCCCGATCGCCGCGGATCGTGTCATGGAACGAGGTCAGGAACTCAAGGATGTCCAAGCGGAGGGAGCCGTTGTCGGGTACCGGCATCCGCTGCTCGGTGAAGGCGTTGACCGCGTCCATCACCAGGGCGAGCTTTGACGGCCAGCGCCGGTAGATGGTGGCCTTTCCGGCTCGCGCCCGGGTGGCCACCCGGTCCATCGTCACACCGTCGTATCCGACCTCGGCCAGAAGGTCGAGGGTGGCGGTGCGGATCGCCTGGTCCCGGCTCTCGTCGCGAGGTCGGCCGCCGGGGTGCGACGACGCGAGCGAGGACGGGGTCACGACACACCCTCCAGGTTGCTGCGGACTGGACGGCGCTCCACGCGGCGTTCCCGGTAGCCGATGTGTCTCGCTGGATGGAGGGCTGTGGGCGCGCGGCGCCAGCATGGCCCGCCGAGCGTAGCCCACCGGCGAAGGTTCGGGAACCGTTCGGTATCGGAACTAGGTTGTTCCCGACTTGTCTGCCGGGGACGGCGGGAGGGCGGAACGTCCTGTTCCGCTGTCGTGCCGTGTCGGCGGGCGTGTTGGGCGTCCGGGGGTGGCGGCGATGCGCGGCGCACCTGAAACGGCCGGTCCGGTGCCGGACGAGGCGGCGGAATGTGCGTCGGGCCGGGGGCCGCTGGTGCGGTCAGATCCGGCCCGCATGCTCCGGGATGCGCCGACGACCGTCCTGACGGGCTCCGCCGTTCGCGGTGGCCTTGGGATGGTCCGGGTGGAGGAAGACCCACTTCTTGTAGGCCCAGAACCGGAATACGGTGCCCAGCCCGGTGCCGATGATGTTACCGAACAGGTTGAACGCAAGTACGCCCTTGAGATCGAGTACATAGCGTGCGAACCCGAGGCAGCCGAGCGCGATCAGCAACCCGACCGTATTCAGGATCACGAAGAGTGTGTACTCGCGACGTAGACCGGTTCGGGCGCGATGGTTGAACGACCATTGCCGGTTCCCGATGTAGGAAAAGGTGGCAGCGACCACCGTGGAGACGGTCTTCGCGCTGAGTGGACCCATTCCGAGAAGCGTGTGGCACAGGTTGGAGACAAGAAAGTCGATGGCGTAACACGCGCCGCCGACCAGCCCGAACTTGCCCATCTCGTGGATGAGTACCTGCATCGGTGAGCGGGTCTGTCGGTGTCTCACCACGGGCGACCCCGATCGATATTTACCACTCGGAGAGAGTACCGGCTGCTCCCGCCCGCCCACCGTGCCACCCCCGTCGACGGTGGCGTGGTGGGCATCCGTGGCGAGGCCGGCTCACCGGCCATGGTGCCGGACGTAGCGGTGAACCCGTCGGCGCGTGGTGGAGTCACCGAGTAGCTGTTCCCATCTTTACGCTAGGTGATGCCACCAATCCGGTGCGGCGGGCAACGTGAGTGGCACAACTTCGGCAAAAGCTTGGGAACGTTGGCGAAGCTGGGCCCATGGACGGCATCCTGGCAGTGGGAGGGTGGGGACCATTGATCGGAAGGACGCATCATCATGATCCGCTCGAGTCGCCGGCCGAGCCGTTGATGTCAACGTCAAGGACCGATGACCACGTGGACACCGATGACCACACTGCTGTTGGCTCCGTTGCCGACGCCCAGGCGGACACCGTGCGCCCCGCGGACACCGTGCGTCCTGTGAGCCCGGTGGAGCCGGTGGGCCCAGTGGGTAGCGATGCCACGGCGACCGAACTCCTGCTGAGCTACGCCGTAGGTCACCCCGTCCGGCGGCGGGAGGCCGGGCTTCCTGCCCTGCCCGGCGCGCGGCCGCGCCTGGGCGTCGCGGTGGTTGCCTGTATGGACGCGCGGATCCAGGTGGAGGCTCTGCTCGGTCTCGTCGAAGGTGACGCCCACATCCTGCGCAACGCCGGTGGTGTCATCACCCCGGATGTGGTCCGCTCGCTCGCCGTGAGCCAGCACGTGCTGGGAACGACGGAGATCATTCTTTTACACCACACCGGATGTGGTCTCGAAAGGATTACCGACGACGGGTTCCGGGACCAGGTGGAGCACGAGACGGGCGTTCGTCCCGAATGGGACGTGTATTCCTTTCTCGATGTCAAGGAGGACGTGCGCAAGTCCGTCAGGGTGCTGCGTTCGTCGCCGTTCCTGCAGTCCACCACCTCGGTGCGTGGATTCGTCTACCAGGTGGAGACCGGGGCACTGGTCGAGGTTCTGCCGTAGGGCGGTCCACGGCGGCATGGGATGGGTCGCGTCGTCGGATTGTCGTCGGGTCAAGCTTGCCTAGTCCGGTAGGTCCGGTAGGCGGGTCACGCGAGTGGCCGTCCGAGCGCGTGGTAGATCCAGCCGGCATCCCGCCAGACCGCGGGATCCAGGACGTGCCGTCCGTCGATGACGATGGGTCTGCTGACGTGCGGTCGCAGGGCGGCCGGGTCGATCTCGCGGAACTCGCTCCATTCCGTCAGGACCAGGACGATCTCCGCTCCTGCCACGGCCCGTATCACCGAGTCGGTGTAGTGCAGGTACGGGTAGCGAACGCGGGCGTTCGGGATCGCCGCGGGGTCGTACACGGACACGTGGCCGCCGGCGCGGTGCAGCGCGGTGGCCACGTCGAGGGCGGGCGAGTCGCGGATGTCATCGGAGTTCGGTTTGAAGGCGGCACCGAGGACCGCCACCATCCGGCCCGTCGGCGAGCCCCCCAGCGCCTTGGTGGCTAGCGCCACCGTCCGCGTCCGGGCCCGCGTGTTGACGGCGTCGACCTCGGTGAGGAAGGCCAGCGCGGAGCCGACTCCCAGCTCGTCCGCGCGGGCCTGGAAGGCACGGAGGTCCTTGGGTAGGCAGCCGCCACCGAAGCCGATGCCGGCCTGGAGGAACCGGGGCCCGATCCTGGGGTCGTGAGCCAGGGCGGCGGCGAGCTCGGTCACGTTCCCCCCGGTCATGTCGCAGATTTCGGCCATCGCGTTGATGAAGGAGATTTTCGTCGCGAGGAAGGCGTTCGCGGCGACCTTCACGATCTCGGCCGTGGCGAAGTCGGTGACGATGACGGGTGTGCCTTCTTTGATCGTTCTGGCGTAGACCGCCCGCAGCCGTGCCTCGGCGATGCCACCCGGGACGACCCCGAAGACCAGGCGGTCCGGCCGCAGGGTGTCGTCGATGGCGGACCCCTCCCGGAGGAACTCGGGATTCCACGCAAGTTCCGCGCCCGGGGCGCCGGCGGCAAGTCGTCCGGCCAGCCGGGCCGCGGTGCCCGTGGGAACCGTCGACTTGCCCACCACCAGCGTCCCGGGCCGCAGCCCGGTCGCGATCAGACCATTCGTCACCGCTTCGACGTGGCGCAGGTCCGTCGCGCCGGAATCGGGCCGTTGCGGTGTTCCCACGCAGATGAAATGCACCTCGGCCCGGTCAGCCGCCTCGGCGAGCGAGCTCGAGAAGGCCAGTCGTCCCGCCTCCAGGTTCTTGCGGAGTAGCCCTTCCAGG
>NZ_CDWRCM010000071.1:14779-19754 GCF_977927585.1 Frankia sp. CcWB2
CCGGGCTCGAAGAAGGGCACCTCACCCACGGCGAGCCGCTGCGTCCTGGTCGCGTCGATATCGACACCGATGACCTCGAACCCCAGTTCCGCCATGCATACGGCGTGTGTCGCGCCCAGGTATCCGGTGCCGATGACGCTGATGTGAAGAACCGGTGACGTGCTCACGTTCGAGCGACCTCCGCTACACGTGGTAAAGACCGGCCGCCGCGCTGCCGGCCCTCCCGCCGGGGCAATCTCGTAAGCCCCGGTGAGCCGGACGCACCGGGGACCGCGTTGCCCCATTCTCGTTGGCCGTCGCGCCGTTCGGTGGTCACGCCGTCTGTGAGCCGTCCGGATGTCGGGTATGGTCATTCCCCATCCGCGGCCCGCTACGGGGGTCGTGCGGGTTTCACCCGAGGCGGGGGAGCGGCAGCGACCGGACCCCCGCGGGCAGTGGGCCGGGCGCGTGCCGCAGGACCGACCGACCGACGGCGGTGATCTTCTCCGTCTCGATGCGCCGCGGGAGCGCGGCGCTGTCGAGATGCCGGCACAGCACGATCGACGAGCCTGCGACCAGGGGAGCGAGCAGCGAGCCGACCAGGCCCTCGGTCGTGGCGAGCGACGCGGTGAACAGCACCCGGTCCGCGGGTCCCAGGTCCCACGCCCCCGCGATCGCGGTACCCGCGCGCAGCAGCGCGGCCTGCCCGGGTGGCGGTGCCGGGGCGGCGAACCGATCGCCGTGCGGGGGCACCTCCGCGGCGTAGTCGAGAACCCCGGCGACGGGCCTGCGCATCCGAGCACCCAGCGGGCGCAGTGACAGGGCCACGATCTCGTCCACCATCAGGCCGGACGCCTCGTCGAGCCGGTCCTCGGCCACGAACAGCGCGTCGAGGGGGGTCGCGACCGGCAGCTCCCCGCCGTCCTTCTCGGTGTCCCCGCCGTCCTGCCCGCCGTCTGCGTCTCGGACGAGGACCACCTCCATCCCGGCTGACCAGGTGGCGAGCAGAATGACCGAACTGAGCCAGTGCGTCGGCAGGTGGACGCCGACCCGGTCACCGATGCCGAGGCCGAGCGTGTCGACCAGCATGTTCGCGGTCTTCGCCACCCAGTTGTCGAAGGTGGTCGCCGAGAATTCCACGCGTTCGCCGGTCGCGTCGTCGTAGAAGGTGACCAGCGGGCGGGCGGGATCGGTGGCCAGCCGGTGCGCGAGGACGGACGCGATGCCGTGAACTCCCGCCGCGGGTGCGGCGTCGGCGTCGGCGTCCGCGGCCGGGCCAAGCAGCGTCCGTACGGCGACCAGCCGCGGCACGGAGGCGTTCATGGCGTGCACAAGGTGTCGGAGGGAACGGGACCGACCGGAGCGGTCGCGGTGCCCGTGGTGCCGCCGGTGCCTGTGGCGCCTGTGACGCCTGTGGTGCCGGCCCCGCCGGTCGCCGGGGCCGGCGTCGCGGTGATGGCGACCGTGGTCGTCCGGGTGTCACCACCGGCGGCCGTCGAGGTCGTCGGGATCCTCGTGTCGACGGTCGCCGCCGCGCCCGGCAGGCCACCGCCCGGCAGGCCACCGCTGGGCAGGCCACCGCTGGGCAGGCCACCGTTGGGCAGGCCGACGTTGGACAGGCCGGTGAAGGTGGATCCGAGGACGAGGACGAGGCCGGCCCCGGAGCGGCCGGCGCCCGCGACGATCCGGCTGCCGGGGATCGTCGCCGCCAGGGTGCGTGCCGCGGCCTCCTGGCCCGGGGGATGGCGTACCTCGGTCAGAGTCTGGCGGGTCGATGTCGCGGCGGTCATCGGCCCAGTGAAGCCGAGTGCCCGCAGTCCGTCGACCGTGCGGGTGGCGAGTCCGGCACGTCCCGAGGCGTTGCGGACGGCGGCGATCGAGACCTGGGCGGGGTCGAGAGTTCGCTGTGCGGGAGGCTTGGTGCCCGCGGGCAGCAGCGGAGCGAGGACTTGGTCGAGGCCGGCCTGATCGACGATGAGTACGGCCCCGTGCGGGGGAATCGAACCCATGTCGTCGACCGCACCATCGGAGCGCAGCGCGATGTGCGTAGGGACTGTCACGAAGTGAATTCTTCCCGGACCCAGCTCGCTGGCCCGCTTCGCGAGCTTGAGTATCGCGGTCTGGTCGAGGCCCTGGTCGATCCGCAGCGCGCCGCCGACCGCCCCGATCAACGAAGTGATCTTGGCCGGGTTGGTGAGCACTCCGGTGCTGGTCGCTGTCGCCAGCAGCTTGGAGAGGAACTGCTGCTGGCGCAGGATGCGAAGGCGTTCGTCCCCGAGCGCGTAGCGGGTCCGGACGAAGGCCAGCGCCTGATCACCGTTGAGACGGTTCTCGCCGAGCCGTCCGCTCCATCCCGACATCGAGTCGTGCAGGTTGCGGGTGCTGCCGTTCGGTAGGGGCGTCACACACACGGTTACGCCTCCCACCGCGTCGGTCATCGCCTTGAAACCGGCGAGATTGATCGAGATGGTATGGTCGATCTTCAGGCCGGTCAGGGATTCCAGCGTGCTGACGAGACCGGGGACGTCCGCCAACTCGAGCACCTCGGTGAGCTTCGACCGGCCGTCGCGGGCGGTGGCCTTCTCCCGCGGCACCTCCGGGACGAGCATGTCCCGGGGGAAGGACAGCAACGTGGCCGAGCCGTCCTTGCCGAAGTGGGCGATGATGGTGGTGTCGGACCGGACGCCGTCTACCACACCGTACTGACCCTCGGTACCCTCCCGGCTGTCGTCGCCGAGTAGCAGGATGTTCTCCTCGCCGTCCACGCTCGCTGGGCGGGCACCCTCGATGTCCCAGTCGACGCGCGTGACGGCCTTGTCGAACTGCCGGTAGGCGGCCCACCCGATGGTGCTCAGACCGAGAACCAGCACGGACAGCAGAGCGACGGCTCCAACGGACAGCCGTCGCAGCGGGGAGTGGTGGCGACGGGGCCCACGCGGGTCCAACGCGGGCGGCAGGGCCGGCGGGCGCATGGTATCGGGGCTCACCTGAGTCGAAAGCCCTCCTCGCTCAGGCGGCCGGAGCGGGAGAACCCCCGCCGGAACGCATGCCGCGGCCGTCGTGGTCGTGATGTGGCAGCCGTGTCCGTCTAACTGGACGTTCCGGACGGCCAAGACGTTGCCATGGCAAGCGCGGATGTTCACGGCGGGGTTGATCTCATCTCCGACCGTAGTGTGGACGGCGCGGAATGTGATCGGACGGTCGGGTGAACGATCAGCCAGCCAGCAGTTAGTACGTGCACCCCGAGGTGAGATCCGCGGCCGTCGACGGTGAGGCGGGAGGCGGGTCCGCCGCGGCGGACCCGCCGGTCGCCCCGGCGGCTGTGCCGGTACCACCGGTCGATCCGGCGCCCCCGGCCGCTGGACTCGGGTTCACCCCGTCGTAGGACGTGCCCAGGACGAGGGTGATGTGGCCGGCGGGGACGGAGGCGTCCGCGCGCAACCGGCTGCCGGGCACGTCGGCCTGCACGGCATGGGCGGCGGCCTGTTCGCCCGGGCGATAGCGCACCTGTGTCGTCTCCACCACGCCGGCCTGCCACGTCTGCGGCGGGCCGACCCGGAAACCGGCCTGCCGCAGCTCCCCGGCGGCCGTGGCGGCGAGGCCCCCCACCCCGGCGCCGTTGTAGACGTCGATCAGCACCTGTGCCGGGTCGACCGTCGGGGTCGGGGTAACGGAGGATTCCCGCGTGTCACGGGCCCGCCCGCGCAGCGGAGCGAAGAACTTCTCCAGCGTCTCGGGGTCGTAGAGCTGTACGGAGCCGAACCTCGGCAGCTCCCCCACGGCGTTGCCGCCCTCGGCCGGCGTCGGGGCGTGCACGGGGATCGTCTCGAACCGGATCTGATCGGCGGACATCCCGCGCAGCCGTGTCGCGAGCGCGCGCATGTCGTTCATGCTGGTGCCGTCATCGATGGTGAGCGCCCTGGTCGCGGCCTGAAGCAGGTTCTCCAGCCTGACCGGGTTGGCGAGCACCCCGGTCGTGGTTGCCTGGGTGAAGATGGCGCCGATGAACTGCTGCTGGCGGCGGATGCGATCAAAATCGTTGTCGGGTAGGCCGTGGCGTTGGCGGACGAAGGCGAGTGCCCGCTCTCCGTTGAGATGATTTTTGCCTACCGTGCCCCGCCACTGCGACCACGGATCGTACAGATTGGACTTTCCGCCGTTTGGTAGCGGTTTGACGCAGACGGTGACGCCGCCAATGGCATCGGTCATCTCCTTGAAACCGGCCAGATCGACCGAGACATAGTGGTCGATCTTGATGTCGGTGAGATTCTCGATCGTTCTGATCAGGAGACTGGGCCCGCCGAGGGTGATCGCCGAGTTCAGCTTGCCGAGGCCGTGCCCCGGAATGCGCACGAGGATGTCCCTCGGAAAGGAGACCATCGTCGTGGTCCCGTCCACGTCGAGGTGGGCCAGCATCGTCGTGTCCGACCGTTCGCCGGTCACCGCCCCCTGGCTCTCGTACTCGCCGCCGGTGCCCGCCCTGCTGTCCGATCCGACCAGCAGGAAGTTCCGGGTGCCCTCCGCGGCCTCCGCCGGCCGGTCCCCGCCGAGCCCGAGGCGGATCCGGTTGATCTGGGCGTCAAAATACTCGTAGGCGGTCCAGCCGCCCACCGCGGCAAGGAGTACCACGGCGGCGAGTATTGCTGCGACTACCGTGAGCAGGCGGGATGCCAGAGACCGCTCCCGGCGAGTGTCGTGTTCGCCGTCGCGGTTCTGGTGGTCGTCGCGGTTCTGGTGGTCGTCCCGGGTCGGATACGGGCCTCGATACGCACGGGCAGTAGGATTCAGACGATTTCGTCGCCGCGGGGGCGGGCCCTGGGACCCCGCGGACAGACGCGGCGGCGCGTCGGTCACCGTGTCCCCCTCCCAGGCGGCCCGAGATGTCTCCTGGGTCTGGAACGATCAGATGCGCGGTAAGGTTTCCCGCCGGCTGGCCGCCCCGAACCCTGCGACCTGTCTCTTATACACATCTCCGAGCCCACGAGACGGACCCCTA
>NZ_CDWRCM010000072.1:0-1420 GCF_977927585.1 Frankia sp. CcWB2
TGGTCGAGCGGGCCCCCGGGATCGCAGACAGCCTCGCGGTCGACACCGCGGACGAGCGCGGGCACGGCGAGCTGCTCCTCTTCGTCGTCCTCACCGAGCCCGGCCTGACCGATGCGGTGGCCGCCCGGCTGCGCGAGGTTCTGCGCGCCGAACTCAGCCCACGCCACGTCCCCGACCGGATCATCGAGATCACCGAGATCCCTCGGACCCACACCGGCAAGAAGCTCGAGGTACCGGTGAAGCGCCTGCTCGCCGGAACCGCCCTGGACGAAGCCGTGAGCCTCGACTCGGTCGCCAACCCCGATGCCCTGCTGCCCTTCGCCGCCGCCTCGGCCCGGTCCCGGCGGTCGGCGCCGGAGCCGAGGACGGGAACCACGCTGGAACCCGGCACCGGATCCGGCGGGGAGGCCGAACCCGAGGCCGAACCCGGAGCCTGATACGGCAAAGCCGGATCTTCGCCCGGCAAAAACGAAGATCCGGCTTTCATCGATCACGCGATCATGACGTGACCGCCATGATCGCGGTACTCCTGTCTTCCACCCCCGTGCACCTGTGCACGTGCCCCGCAGACCCGACCGGAGGTGCGTTCGCCCGATCGATCAGTCGAGGAACTCGCGCAGCCGACCGGCGACGGCGGGCTTGCGCAGCTCCCGAAGCGTGTCCCGCTCGATCTGACGGATGCGCTCACGGGTCAGGCCGAGCCGGTTGCCCACCTCGGCGAGGGTGTGCTGCTTGCCGTCGGCGAGACCGAAGCGCAGCCGCATCACCTCGCGCTCCCGCGGGCTCAGGCCACCGAGGACGTTATCGATCTCGTCCTGCATGGCGCCGTAGGAGGCGGCGTCCGCCGGGGAGGTCGCGTCGGAGTCCTCGATGAAGTCGCCGAGCACGGAGTCGCCGTCGTCGCCGACCGAGGTCTCCAGGCTGACGGTGTCCTGCGCATACCGGCGCAGCTCCACCACCTGCTCGATCGGCATGTCCAGCTCGCGGGCGAGCTCCTCGTCGGTCGGCTCACGGCCGAGCGTGGAGACGAGCTGGCGCTGCAACCGGGTAATCTTGTTGATCTGCTCGACCACGTGGACCGGGATGCGGATCGTCCGCGCCTGGTCGGCGAGCGCCCGGCCGATAGCCTGGCGGATCCACCAGGTTGCATAGGTCGAGAACTTGTAGCCCTTGGCGTAGTCGAACTTCTCCACCGCGCGGATAAGGCCGAGGTTGCCCTCCTGGACCAGGTCCAGCAAGGTCATCCCGCGACCGCTGTACTTCTTGGCGACGGAGACCACCAGCCGCAGGTTCGCCGAGACGAGCTGCTGCTTGGCGGCATGGCCGTCCTTGACGAGCAGACCGAGGTCACGACAAAGGTCGGCGGGCAGGTCGGGGACGCTCTCGAGCTTGTACTCGGCGAACAGGCCCGCCTCGACCC
>NZ_CDWRCM010000072.1:1726-6813 GCF_977927585.1 Frankia sp. CcWB2
GCTTGGAGAGTTCGACCTCCTGGGCGGCGTTGAGCAGCGGCACCTTGCCGATCTCGCGCAGGTACATGCGTACGAGGTCGGCGGTACCCGCGTGTTCGGCGGTGGACCGGCTGGCGGCGGTGGCGTCATCGCTCGCATCCTCCTCGTCGAGGAGTTCGACGCCAGCGGCGTTGATGCGCGCGATGAGAACGGGCAACAGTTCGATACCGAGGTCCGCGGACTCGAGCGCGTCACGCAGCTCGGAGCGGCTGATCTCGCCGGCCTCGCGACCACGGGCGATGACCTCGGCCACCGCGCCCGCGTCGAGCTCGTCGGTATCGTCGGGAACAGCGGCCAACGAACGGCTGGGAGCGGTGCGGACAGGAGGAGCGGCCCGACGGGCGCGCCGCGGGCTGCGCGGGCGGTTGTCATCGGTGCGCTCGGCAAATTCCAGAGCAGGCAGCGTCATCAGTGGCAAATCCGATGGTCGGTGCGGGTGGGTCGTCTCGTTCTGTGCACGTGGGAGGTAACGAACGAAGACGCGGAACCATTCCCCGTGCAGGCACACCCGGACATCAGCGATCGCCGGGCCTACCAAGCAGTGTAGACCCTAGCCCTCGAGACGCTGCACTCGCTGCCGCGAAGATTACCTGGCAGATTCCGCCCTGTGGCGCGAACCGCGAACTCTCCTGAGCTTCTCCAGTGGCCGCGCACCCTGCGGATCAGGCCAGTGGCAACTATAAGTAACAGGTACATTACTCATCGTAGAAGTTTTTTGTGTTCTGCCATCCGTGCCATATTTTCCGACGATCACCGGTCGGTGCTAACCCGTAACGGTAGTCGGCAAGCCGACACCCGCGACCCGGCCCCGGGCTCTCCACCGAGACGGAACGACCGGCGGGCCGACGCGGGCGCCGCCGACGCCGCCCCGGTGCCGCCCCGGTGCCGCCCCCACGCCGAGGCACTCGAGAACGGCGATTCCGTTAGGCGGGCCACACCCGACGGGCCCTGCCTCTGTGCACAGCGTGTAACCGCTACTCTCACACGATGCCCGTCCCCAGCCTTCCCGCAGACCTGGCGGCACTACGGGAAACCGCGATCGACGTGCTACGAGACAACGACCTCGGCGACATCACCCGGCCCTCCCCGACGCTCTACCCGCACCAGTGGCTCTGGGACAGCTGCTTCATCGCGATCGGACTGCGCCATCTCGACCCGGGACGGGCCGCCAAGGAGGTCCTCTCGCTGCTGCGAGGCCAGTGGCCGAACGGCATGATCCCCCACGTGATCTTCGCGGGGACCTCGGACTTCTATCACGCCGGTCCGCAGCGCTGGCGCTGCGACCGGGTGACCACAACCGCCGGCGGAGTGCAGAGCACGGGGGTCACCCAGCCGCCGATGATCGCCGAAGCCGCCGTCCGGATCGCCGCCATGATGACGCCATCCGCCCGCGACGCCTTCTACCGCGCGTTGCTCCCCGGCCTGCTGCGCTTCCATACGTGGCTCTACCTCGAACGCGACCCCGACGACGACGGTCTCGTCACACTGGTCCACTCCTGGGAGTCGGGGATGGACAACACGCCGGCCTGGATGGAGATCACCAGGCCGGCGGCTCCGCTGGGGGTGCGGGCACTGCGCCGGATCAACGGCGGCGACGCCATGGACGCGCTGCGGCGCGATTCCAAGGAGGTCCCCCCCGACGAACGGCTCACCTCGGGAGACCTGTTCACGCTCTACCGGATCGTGCGTGAGCTGCGGCGGGCGCACTACAACTTCCGCGAGATCCGCCGGACCATCGTCCCCCTCGTCCAGGACGTCGCCTTCAACGCGATCCTCATCCGGGCCAACGAGCACCTCACCGCCATCGCCGCCGAGATCGGCCAGACCATCCCCGCCCGGTTGCGGCGGTCCATGCACAGGACGCGCGAGGCGATCGAGCGGCTCCACACCGACGGCACTTACTACAGCCGCGACTTCCGGACGGGAACGCTGCTGCGCCACGAGACGATCTCGGGGTTCCTGCCGCTCTATGCCGGGGTCGTGCCCCAGGACCGGGTCGACGAGATGGTCAAGACGCTCACCTCACCGCGCTACTGGTCTCGGTTCGGCATCGCGAGCGTGCCGCTCGACGACCCGGGCTTCCTTCCCCGGTGTTACTGGCAGGGTCCCGTCTGGGTCAACATGAACTGGCTGATCGCCGACGGGCTGGAGCGTTACGGCCGGCTCGACGCCGCGGAGAACCTGCGCCAGAACACGATCGACATGATCGCCTCGTCCGGGGCGATGTTCGAGTACTACTCACCCCTCGACGGTTCCGGCGCGGGCAGCAACCGGTTCTCCTGGACCGCGGCGCTCCTGGTCGACCTCCTCGCCGCCGAGCACTGAGCCACGCCACCGAGCACTGTCTCGGACCGGGCACCCGGTGCGGACCGGGCACCCGGTCGGACCGGCCGCTGCGACGCCTAGCTGCAGCCGCTGGTCGAACCGCACTGCTCGCAGACGTAGCAGCTACCGGCTGGCCGCATGGTCACCCCGCAGGTGAAGCAGAGCGGAGCATCGACCACGGTCTGCGCGACGAGCGACTCACCGGGCGGTGCCAGCCGCAACTCCCGTGCCACGTACGCCGGGCCGTTCCCCACCGCCGGACCGGGCGGGACACCCGGGTCACCCCGATCGGCGACGGAAGCCGAGGATCCGGTCACCGCGGCCCCCTGGGATCCGGCCGGGTCGTCGATCCCGGCGGGCTGCGCCGGTCCCGCGACGGCCGCCACGGCCGGCGCGGGACCGTACTGACCCGCGACCCGACGGGCCCGGTCGGCCGCGGTCGAGATGCCGAGTTCGGCCCGCTGATCGGCGTCGAGATAGTCGAGCGCGAGGCGACGGAACAGATAATCCATGATCGACTGGGCGATCCGCACGTCCGGGTCGTCGGTCATCCCGGCCGGCTCGAACCGCATGTTGATGAACTTGCTGACGTACGCCTCCAGCGGCACGCCGTACTGCAGGCCGATCGAGATGGCGATCGCGAACGCGTCCATCACGCCCGCCAGGGTGGACCCCTGCTTCGACATCTTGATGAAGACCTCACCGAGGCCGTCGTCCGGGTAGGAGCCGGCGGTCAGATAACCCTCGGCCCCCCCGACGGAGAAGGACACCGTCCGCGACGGGCGGGTCTTCGGCAGCCGGCGGCGCACCGGCCGGTACTCGACCTCCACCGGGGCGGGCCCGGCGGAGCCGGCGGTCCCGGCCCCGTCTCCCGTGCCAGCTGGGGTGGCGGCCAGCTCGGCGGCCTGCTTCGCCCCCTTGACGTCGGTCAGCGGCTGGCCGACCTTGCAGTTGTCCCGGTAGATGGCGAGGGCCTTCAGACCCAGCCGCCACCCTTCCAGGTAGATCTGCTCGACGTCGGCGACCGTGGCGGTCGAGGGCATGTTCACCGTCTTCGAGATCGCGCCGGAGAGGAACGGCTGTACCGCGGCCATCATGCGGACATGGCCCATCGGGGAGATCGCGCGGTCCCCGATGGCGCAGTCGAACACCTCGTAGTGCTCTGGACGCAGGCCGGGAGCGTCGATGACGTGCCCGTGCTCGGCGATGTACTCGACGATCGCCTCGATGGTCTCCTCGGGGTAACCAAGCGCCTGCAGGGCCGCCGGGACCGTCTGGTTCACGATCTTCATGCTGGCGCCGCCGACCAGCTTCTTCATCTTCACCAGGGCGAGGTCCGGCTCGATGCCGGTGGTGTCGCAGTCCATCGCCAGACCGATCGTGCCCGTCGGGGCGAGCAGGCTGGCCTGCGCGTTGCGCCATCCGTGCTTCTCACCGACGGTCTGCGCCCGGGCCCATTCCCGGGACGCGGCGGCGAGGACCCGGGAGTCCTCGGCGTGCACGCTACGCACCGCGTCGTTCGCGGCGGCATGCTTGCGCACCACCCGCCGGTGCGCGCCCGCGTTGCGGGCGAAGCCGTCGTAGGCGCCGACGATCCCGGCGAGCTCGGCGGAGCGCCGGTAGGCGGTGGCCGTCATCAGCGAGGTGATCGATGCGGCCAGCGCCCGGCCGCCGTCCGAGTCGTAGGCCCGGGCGCTGGCCATCAGCAGGGCACCGAGGTTGGCGTAGCCGATGCCGAGCTGTCGGTAGGCCCGGCTGACCCTGGTGATCTCCGGCGTCGGGAAGTCGGCGAAGCAGATCGAGATGTCCATCGCGGTGATGATCAGCTCGACCGCCGCGACGAACGCCTCGGCGTCGAAGCTGCGGTCCGGGCGCAGGAACTTCAGCAGGTTCAGCGAGGCCAGGTTGCAGCTGGAGTTGTCCAGGTGCACGTACTCGCTGCACGGGTTGGAGGCGCTGATCCGGCCGCTCTCGGGGCAGGTATGCCAGTCGTTGATCGTTCCGTCGTACTGGATGCCGGGATCGGCGCAGGCCCACGCGGCCTCGGCGATCGTGTGGAACAGCCCGCGGGCGTCCACCGTCTCCAGGACGCGGCCGTCGAGGCGGGCCCGCAGGTCGAAGCCGCCGCCGTCGACGACCGCCCGCATGAACTCGTCGGTTACCCGGACGGAGTTGTTGGCGTTCTGGTACTGCACGGAGGCGATGTCGCGCCCGCCGAGATCCATGTCGAAGCCCGCGTCCCGCAACGCCCGAATCTTGTCTTCTTCCCAGGCCTTCGTCTCCACGAACTCGACGATGTCGGGATGATCGACGTCGAGCACGACCATCTTCGCCGCCCGCCGGGTCGCGCCACCCGATTTGATCGTACCCGCCGAGGCGTCGGCGCCGCGCATGAAGCTCACCGGCCCGGACGCGGTGCCCCCGGAGGACAGCAGCTCCTTCGAGGACCGGATGCGGGACAGGTTGAGCCCGGCCCCGGAACCCCCCTTGAAGATCAGCCCCTCTTCCCGGTACCAGTTCAGGATCGACTCCATGGTGTCGTCCACGGAGAGGATGAAGCAGTTGTGCACACGTAGGCCGGCGGAGAGGTACTCGCCGCTGTCGGTCTGGATGTCGTAGACCGGCATCGGCCCGCGCGGCTCAATGCGCTCGATCTGCAACCGCTTCACCGGCTCCGCGGCCCGGCCGGGCTGATCGAACGACGCCTCCAGCTTCGCGGCCTT
>NZ_CDWRCM010000072.1:7297-8957 GCF_977927585.1 Frankia sp. CcWB2
CGAGGAAGCCGATCTCGTCCGCGAATGTCCGCCGGTCACCGGCGTTCTGAATGCCCAGGCTCCAGAGGTCGTGGCGGTCGGGTCGCGGATCCGCCTCGCGGCGTACCCGCGCGAAGATGCCGAACCGGGCGAGCAGGCCCTGCACCCCGCGAATGAGGCCCTCGCTGATCATGTCCAGCCCGATCAGCGTCGAGCGATCCCGGCGGGACACGTAGCCATCGGCCTGGAACAGGCTGCGCAGATAGGCCGCGACAACGGGCAGCGGAGCGTCATACAGCCGGGTCGGCACAGTCATCGCCTCGATGGTCAGCGAGGCGTTCGTACCGGCGTACCGACCAACAAAACCGTCCGCCTGCAGCCGGCCCGCGAGCGCCGCCTCGGCGATCTCCCGTGAGGTGATCTCACCCTCGCCAGGGGCGATGGTGAGATGCCACTCGAGGGTGTCCCCGGCCCGCAGCGTGCCGGCGGGAACGAAGGCCCCGGCACCCGCGGAGGTGCTCCGCCACACCAGATGATCGGCGGTGACGTCGAGCGCGTGACCGGCCTTCGTCCAGATCCGCAGGACGTCCTTGACGCCGTTGGACTTGGTCGCGATCACCTGGGTCAGACCGTGCGCGTCGAAGACCTTCGTCCCCACCGCGTCCGCCTCCACCAGGGCGCCGATGGGAACCAGACCGGACGGCGTGCTGACGAGGGCGTCATAGGGCTGGCACGCCGAGACCTGCTGCGGCGCGGGGGTTCCCACGTTGAACCAGACCGGCGAGTTGAAGCTGAAGACCTGGTGGAGCAGCATCCAGGCCAGTTCGTGCTCGAAGATCTCGGCGTCGGTGCCCGAGGCGAAGTAGCCGTGCTCGCGGCCAGCCGCGCCGTAGGCGTGCACGACCCGGTCGATCAACTGCCGCAGCGACCACTCCCGGCCCGGCGTGCCGGGCGCCCCGCGGAAGTACTTGCTGGTAACAATGTTGGAGGCGTTCACCGACCAGAACTGCGGGAACTCCACTCCCCGCTGCTCGAAGTTGACCGAGCCGTCCCGCCAGTTGGTCATGACGACGTCCCGGGACTCCCAGGTGACCTCGTCGTACGGGTGGACGCCGGCGGTGGTGCGTGACCGCTGGATCTTCAACCCACTCGCTTTCGCCGCTGACCTGCTCGGCTTCGTGCCGCGGCTGTCGGTCATGACGCTCCTCGTCTTCACTCGTCAGCTTCAACCTTCAACAATGTGTTGTGGGCATCCCCGCCCCGGGCCGCCGCCAGCGGACGTCGGGACGGTGCGGGGCCGGGCCTCCGCGCACGGCGGTGCCCGCGGGGACGAGCACGCGCACGGCGAACACGCATGACGAACGGCACCAGCCAGGTCGAGCCGGGCCGCAGGTGTGCCGTCCGGGAGGTCCGCGGTCCTCGCACGGCCGCGACGCGGGATGTCACCCGTCGCCGGCGGGACCGGGCCGGCACGGCGAACCAGGGCGATGTAGGACGCTTCCGGCCGAGTGGTCCCGGCCCTACCTGCTATGCACCTGCTGGGTGCCGGTCACCGGCGAGGCATCGACGGCGCCGCGCGGGACCGGTCGAGCTGGTCCATCCCGCATGGTGGGAGGTCCGGCGGCCTCGGAGCGCAACGCGACGATCGCGGATTCGAAGTCGGTCAACGACTCGAAGGCCA
>NZ_CDWRCM010000072.1:9267-9800 GCF_977927585.1 Frankia sp. CcWB2
TCCGCCGACCCCGACGAGCGGACGGCATCCTCTACCCGCTGCGCCAGAAGCGCGAGATCATCATCCCGCACCGGCCGGCTCTGGCAGGCCTTGCGGACACCGGCGATGACCTTGGCCCGGCTGAACGGCTCGGCCGCCCCGCTGCGCTTGCGAACCTGAAGGGACGCCTCCTCCATCGTAGTGAACCGGCGACCGCAGGACAGGCAGGACCGCCTGCGGCGGATCGCCGAACCCTCCTCGGCCTCCCGACTGTCGACGACGCGACTGTCCGGATGCCGGCAGAACGGGCACCGCACGCGCTACGCCTCCTTCGCCCGCGCCGGAGCCGACCGCCCCGGACCGGGGACGACGGGACACCGTTGAGGACCCGGCATCCACGCCGGACGGACCACCTTGTGGATGGACCGCCAGCTCCCCGTGGAAGACCTGTGAAACAACCTGTGGATGACTTACACCCCGATAAGCACCAGATGTTGTGTCCACGGTAGCGCACGGCCCCAGAGATGGGGACAGCACCCCCGTATGGTCCGTGT
>NZ_CDWRCM010000072.1:9904-10386 GCF_977927585.1 Frankia sp. CcWB2
GGTCCGCACCGCAGCGGCACCGCACGTCGACGAAAGACGACGGCGCGCGAGCCCCCGCGCCGAGACACTCGTGGACCCGGGAAGCCGGGGAAGCCGGGCGTCAGGGAAGGAGTAACGACTGGCCCGGGGTGATCAGCGGCGACCGCAGGTGGTTCAGCCGCATCAGCCGGTCCACCACGACCCGGGTGTCGGCGCTCTCGTCGAGCGCCACCGCCACCGCCCACAGCGTCTCCCCCGGCACGACCAGATGGCGCCGCGGCGCCTCCGCGGCATCCGGCCCGGCGATCGACACCCCAGGCATGATCATGATTGCTACCGCCACGACAATCGCCACGACAATCGATACCACCACCACCCGACCCCGCCGGGTCAGCCGGAGCGGCGGGGGTGCGGGCGGGCGACCCGGCGGGTATCCCGCCGGCCGGCGACCCGCCCGGTCCCTGGCCGTCGGCAGGTCGACGACCCGCGCCCTGTGTGCGGAT
>NZ_CDWRCM010000072.1:10928-20619 GCF_977927585.1 Frankia sp. CcWB2
CCCATGGCACCCTCCCGTTCCGACGACACCGAACGCCAAAGATCGAACCTTCGTTCGATCGAACGCGTGGTCGATTGTCGCATCGGGAACCGGAAACCGCCAGGAACACGCTCGAACAGACGTTTGAGATTCTGCGACCCGCCGGTTACCGTCGAGTCGATCGGGTGTGAACCGGGCGGTTTCCCTCGGTCACGGACAGCGGCGAGTCGGTGGGTGACGGCTTCCGGAGCGGGACGGTCCGCCGTGCGGCCACCGGCCGGCCGGTGGCCGCACGGCGGAAGAAAAACGCGACGAGGAGAGCGGTAAGCGATGACTAGCCAAGGCAGGGGTACGCGCCGGGGCGGAACCCGCGGCAACGTGCGAGCCTTTCCCGAAGGCCCCGCGGACGCGGGCCTGACCCCCCGGCAGCGCAAGGTGCTAGAGGTCATCCGGGCCGCGGTGGAGCGGCGCGGATATCCGCCCAGCGTGCGGGAGATCGGTGAGGCGGTCGGCCTCACCAGCACCAGTAGTGTGGCTCACCAGCTCAAGGTGCTCGAGGAGAAGGGCTACCTGCGGCGGGACCCGAACCGCCCGAGAGCGATGGAGGTGCTGACCGTCGAGCACCCCCGGCGGCGCGCGAATGCGGACGCGGGCGCGACGACGGTGGCGGGCACGATTCCCATCGTCGGTGAGGCGGCGCCGGGCACCACCGAAGGAAGCAAGTCGGACGCCGCCTACGTGCCGGTGCTGGGCCGAATCGCCGCCGGTGGCCCGATCCTGGCCGAGCAGGCGGTCGAGGACGTCTTCCCGCTACCCAGGGAGATCGTCGGCGAGGGCACTCTGTTCCTGCTCCGAGTCGTCGGCGACTCGATGATCAATGCGGCGATCTGCGACGGTGACTGGGTGGTCGTCCGCCAGCAGTCGGTCGCGGACAACGGGGAGATCGTCGCCGCAATGATCGACGGGGAGGCGACGGTCAAGCGCCTGCGGGTTCGGGACGGCAAGATCTGGCTACATCCGGAGAACCCGGCCTTCGCCGACATCGCCGGTGAGGATGCGACCATCCTCGGCCGGATCGTGGCTGTGCTCCGCAGGGTTTGACGTGGATCGGCCGGCCGCCCATCGGGTGGCCGGCCGGGTTGCCTCGCGTTTGATCGCTCCTGGGCTCAGGCCCGGTAGGCGTGCAGCTCCGCCGCGAGTCCCGGGGAGACCCGGGCGGACAGCCGGGTACCGGTCTCGGTGTGCTCCAGCGTGAGCACCTCGCCGTTCGCGTGCACCCGGGAGACCAGGTCGCCCCGGCTGTAGGGCACGAGCACGCGCATCTCCACGTCGGGATGCGGCACCCGGGCACAGAGCGCGTCGACCAGCGCGGCCAGCCCCTCGCCCGTGCGTGCCGAGACGAACACGGCGTCTGGGGCGAGCTGGCGCAGCCCCGCGACGACCGTCGGCTCCACGGCGTCCACCTTGTTGACGACGATCAGCTCGGGAACACCGCCCGCGTCGATGTCGTTGAGAACCTCGCGCACGGCGGAGATCTGCGCGGCCGGATCCGGCGATGATCCGTCCACAACGTGCAGGATGAGATCGGCATCGGCGACCTCTTCCAGCGTCGAGCGGAACGCCTCGACAATCTGATGCGGCAGATGCCGGACGAATCCGACGGTGTCGGTCAGGGTGAAGGCCCGGCCGTCCGGCAAGGTCGCCCGCCGCACGGTCGGATCGAGGGTGGCGAACAGCGCGTCCTCGACTAGGACACCCGCGCCGGTCAGCCGGTTGAGCAGCGACGACTTACCGGCGTTGGTGTAACCGGCGATCGCCACGCTGGGGACCTCGCCCCGCCGCCGGGCGGAACGCTTGGTCTCCCGCACGGTCGTCATCGCGGCGAGCTCGCGGCGCAACCGCGCCATCCTGGCCCACAGCCGCCGACGGTCGGTCTCGATCTTCGTCTCACCGGGACCACGGGTACCGATGGGCGCCCGGCCGCCGCCGCTGGCCGCGGCCCGCGACATCGACTCACCCCACCCACGCAGCCGGGGCAGCATGTACTGCAACTGCGCGAGCTCGACCTGGGCCTTGCCCTCTCGAGAGGTCGCGTGCTGGGCGAAGATGTCCAGGATGAGGGCCGTCCGGTCGATGACCTTTACCTTGACGACCTCCTCCAGCTGCCGCAGCTGACCCGGGGTGAGTTCGCCATCGCAGACCACCGTGTCCGCGCCGGTCGCCGCGACGACCTCGGCGAGCTCGCGCGCCTTGCCCGAACCGACGTAGGTCGCGGCATCCGGCCGATCGCGGCGCTGCACGAGCGCGTCGAGCACCACCGAACCGGCGGTCGTGGCGAGCGCCGCGAGCTCCGCCATGGAGCTCTCGGCCGACCGCAGGGAACCCGACGTCCATACGCCGATGAGGACGACACGCTCCAGCCGCAGCTGCCGGTACTCGACCTCGGTGACGTCGTCGAGCTCGGTGGCGAGACCGGGAACCCGCCGCAACGCGGCGCGATCCTCCAGGTCGAAACCGTCCCCAGAATCGTCGAAGAAGTTCGGCAGGTAAGACGGATCGGCGCCAGTCAGCTTGATGAGGGATCTGTCGAGAGTGGACGCATCGAAGGCGTCAGCAGGAAGTGTCATACCATCCGTTCTCAACGCGGCCCGTTACCGCACCATTCCGCGATCATTCCGTGCCGCTTGCTCCGGCCGGGCCCCACGACCCGGTGGCCCGAGGAGGATCCGCCGGTCCGGAAGACCCTGCCACGCTCGTGGCGCGTCTCCCCCCTCGTTTCCCGGCGAATCCCGTCGCCAACCAGGGTCCCACGCCACCACGTCGATCGCGAACCGTTTTGCCGCTCCGCCGGCGTAACGTCTGCGCCGTGTACCACGAGTACCACGAGAGACGGGCCCGCCGCCTCGCCGCGACGATCTGGGACAGCTCGGGCCGCCCGGCTCCCCCGGACACCACGCGGACGACGGCGGACCGGCGTCCGGACAGCACCGGGCCCTCGGAGGGCACCGGGCACACAGGCGGCACCGGGCACACAGGCGGCACCGGGCACACAGGCGGCACCGGGCACACAGGCGGCACCGGGCACACAGGCGGCACCGGGCACACAGACTTGGTGTGCAGCCGGCGGGTGTTGCCGGACGGATGCATGGACATCATCTGGAGTTCCGACGCCAATCTGATCGTCGCGGGGCCGGACACGGCGGCGAAGCTGGTGCGCTGGGCACCAGGCGTGCGGCACGTCGGGCTCCGCTTCGACTCGGGCTCTGGACCATCCCACCTCGGAGTGGCCGCGGACGAACTGCGCGACCAACGCATCCCGCTCGCCGACCTGTGGGGCGACGGACCGGCGCAGCGACTCGCCGAGCGGCTCGCCATGGCCGCTGATCCCCTGGTCGCATTCGAGTCGTCGATCGCCGCCCGGCCCGTTCACCCGGCGCTCGTGGACCGGTTGGTTCCCGCCGTTCTGGCGGGTGCCCGCGCCCGGGCGCCCGTGGACGACCTCGCGCGCATAGTCGGGCTGAGCGAACGCCAGCTGCTGCGTCGCTGCCGGCGCGTCTTCGGATATGGCCCGAAGACGCTCGCCAGGATCCTCCGGATGCAGGACGCCCTGCACGCGGCGCGGGCCGGCATCCCGTTCGCGGTCGTGGCGGCCGAGGCCGGCTACTCCGACCAGGCGCACCTCGCCCGGGAGGTACGCGCGCTCGCCGGAGTTCCGCCGACCCGTCTCATCCGAACTGCCAACGTTCAGGACGAACTGGACGTCTCGGTAGCGGATGTCGCGGATATCGCGGATATCGCGGCCACTACGGGCAGTGGGGCGTAGAGGTCGACGTGGTTGCCGTCTGGATCGAGCACGACCGCGTACCGCTGGCCCCAGAAGGCGTCCCAGGGCGGAAGGTGGCCGGCGTGACCGGCGCCGACGAGGTCGGCGTGGACCTCGTCGACCTCGTCCGGCGTGTCGCAGGCGAAGGCCAGCCCGACCCGCGGCGAGCCGGTACCCGCCGACCAGTGCGGATCAAAGGATCGGATGGTCGCCTCGCTGTCGAACGCGAGGCGTAGACCGCCGGGCAGCTGCACCTCGACGTGCGGCTGGGCGTCGGCCCCGGCGGGCAGGTCGAGGCCGAGCCGGCGGTAGAACGCCAGGGACCGGGCCATATCAGCGACGATCACACCGGTCAGGGTGAACGATGGTGGCATGAGGGCACCGTAGGGCCGGCAGGCGGGCCGGGTCTTGTAGGAAACGGACACCTCACCCGACCGGGTCGTGGACCTCCGCACGGCGCAGCACGCCGTCGAAGACCAGCTCGGCGGGCCCTCGCAACAGCACGGTCTCCGGCTGCCAGATCACGACCAGGCCGCCGCCGGGCACATCCACCTCGACCTCGACCGGCGCACCCCCCGGCCGAGCACCTCGCCGGGCCGCCCAGGCCACCGCGACCGCGCAGGCACCGGTGCCGCAGGACGCGGTCTCCCCGACCCCACGTTCGAACACCCGCATCGCCACCCCACCCGGCCGGGCGACGACGATCTCCACGTTCACCCCGTCCGGGAAGTCGACCGGGGAGAACGACGGTGGTCGGGTCAGGTCGAGCCGACGCAGCCCGGCGACGTCCAGGTCGTCGGCGAAGCAGACCGCGTGCGGATTACCCATCGAGACCGCGGTCGCGGTGAAGGCACGATCGGCGACGGTGACCGGGGCCCCGGGTCCGTCGATGATCCGCGGCGGTCCCATGTCGACCGTGACGTCACCGTCCACCGCGACCTCGACGAGCCGCAGCCCGGCGCGGGTCGCGACGTGGAACCGTCCCGGCCGGGCGTATCCGGCGTCGACGAGGTAGCGGGCGAACACCCGGGCGCCGTTGCCGCACATCTCGGCAATCGAACCGTCAGCATTGCGGTAGTCCATGAACCAGCGCGCCCGGCCGGCCAGACCGGCCGCCTCGGGAACCGCGGCGCAGAGCACCACCCGCAGCACCCCGTCGCCCCCGATGCCGGTCCGCCGGTCGCACAGCGCGCGCACCAGGCCCACGGTGAGGTCGAGGTCCCCGTCGGGATCCGGCAGGAGGACGAAGTCGTTGCCCGTCCCGTGGCCCTTGACGAATCGCAACCCCAGCTCGTCCCGCACGTCGCCGATCGTACGGGGGACGCCGCTCGGCACCTGACGACCGGGCTCCCGCGGCGGCGTCAGCCGGCGGCGGCCCGCGCCCACTCCCGCATCCGGTCGTCGGAATGCGACGGCTTGTACCAGCGGTCGGGCCGGCCGCGCCCGAGGGCGATCATCCGAGCGTCCTCCACCGGCACCGGCGGACAGAACACCGGTCCGATGGCGCGATCGCAGCCAAGATCCACCACCCGGGACGCCAGGCGCGCGGTGTCGACATCGTCGGCGACGACGGGCAGGCCGCGCTGGTGGGCGAGCCGGACGATGGCCGCGAGCACGGCCTCACCCTCGAGGTCCTTCATGGTCGCCCGCAGGAACAGGCCGTCGATCTTGACGAGGTTCAGCGGCAACTGGTCGAGCACGGCCAGCGAGCCCAGCCACGTGCCGAAGGACCCGACCGCGATCGCCACCCCGAGGGCACGCAGCCGGGTCAGCAACCGGGGCACCATCGGCGCGGCGAGCCCGAGGGTCTGCTCGCTGAACTCGAGGCCGATCGCCCCGGCCGGCAGCACCCGGCCCGAGACGAGCCGGTCGACCTCGGCCGCGAAGGCGAGGCTGGCAAGCTGGCGGCCATCGATGTTCACCCACAACCGGGGCGGGCGGATCGGCGTCCCGACCGCCATCCGATGCCAGGTGCGCGCCTCGGTCACGGCCATCCGCAGCACCCACTGGTCCACCTGATGGACGAGGCCCGCGGCCACGGCGATCGGCATGAAATCCGCCGGGCCCAGCACCCCGCGTTCCGGGTGCAGCCACCGCGGATGGGCTTCCATCCCCGGCACCGACCCGTTGCGCAGGTCGACCTCCGGTTGGAAGTGCAGCCGCAGCGAACCATCATCGAAGGCGGCGTAGAGCGCGGGGACGAGAGTCAGGTCGGGTGGGGTACCAGCATCAGCGGTGGGCGCGGTCACATCGATCTCTCCAGACGCCGTGCGGGACCGGCCGCCGCGCACCGGCCACCGGCGACGCCACGCATTGGCGGCGGCCCGATCGACCCCGACCCGGTCGGCCGATCACCCGTCAGAGCGAACCCACCAGCCGTCGCACCTGGGTGACATCTGGTTGGTCCAACCAGGCTATCCGGTTATCCCGCCGGAACCAGGACCTTTGTCGACGGGCAAAGCGCCGCGTCGCCGTAATTGTGGCGAGCTTGGCCTGTTCAGCGGAGTCCATTGCGCCGTCGAACCAGGCCAGAACCTGGGCATAGCCCAGTGCGCGAGACGCGGTTCGGCCTTCCCGCAGGCCGCATTCCACCAACCTTCGCACTTCGTCAGGAAAACCAGCACCCCACATTTTCTCCACCCGGTCCGTGATCCGTTGGTCGAGATCGGGGCGATCCACGCCGATCTGCACGACCTCATAGACCGAGCGGTGCTCCGGCAGGGTGGCCGTGAAGGTTCCGGTGAGCTCGACGACCTCCAGGGCACGCACAATCCGCCGGCCGTTGCTGGGCAGGATCGCCGCGGCGGCCTGCGGTGCCAGCGCGGCCAGCCGGTCGTGCAGCGCCGGGGCGCCGACGCGGGCCAGTTCCTCCTCCCACCGCGCCCGGACGCCCGGATCGGTCCCCGGGAAGGTCAGATTGTCGAGAACCGCGCGGACGTAGAGCCCGGAACCGCCGACCAGCACCGGAATGCGCCCGGCGGCGAGCAGATCGTCGATTACCCGGCGGGCGTCCACCTGGAAGCTCGCGACGTCCGCGGGATGCGTCACGTCCCACAGGTCGAGCAGATGGTGGGGCACCCCGCGACGCTCCGCCTCGGGAACCTTGGCGGTACCGATGTCCATCCCGCGGTAGAGCTGCATCGAGTCCGCGTTCACCACCTCGCCGCCGAGGGCGAGCGCGATCTCGATGCCGAGGTCGCTCTTCCCGCCAGCGGTCGGCCCCACGACCGCCACCACCGGCCCCCGGCGCGGTTCCTCCTGCCTGTTCATCCTCGCTCGGCAACATCCCGTGTCCAGAGGGCAACCAGATAGCCGACACCGTACGGCGCGTCGTCATACCGGAGGTCACTGTTCCATGCCCCCGGGCCCAGGGACCCCGGGCCCGGGCCGTCCCGGGTCGCGGCGAGCAGGGCGCCGGCCAGGACCTGCCAGGACGCCCGGCCCGCGGCGAGCAGCTCCCGGGCCAACCCCGGGTCCAGGGCGAGCAGGCCGGCTGGATCCCCCGCGGCCAGCGCCGCGGCGGCGGTCGCGTCGAACGCCGCGGCCCGTGGATCCAACCCGCCGGGAGCCTTCAGCGTGCGACAGGCCGAGCCGTCGCCCATCACGAGCAGTGCGAGGCGTTCCTGCGGAGCGGAGCCCGCGACCAGCCGCGATCCGAGTGCGACGGCCCCGTCCGGAGAGATCTCCGCGGGCACCCCGACGGCGGTGCGGGCGCCGGGCCAACCGACGGCGCCCAGCAGCCAGGCGCCGATCGTGATCGACAACGGTAGAGGGGGCGACGGTAGGACGGGCGACGACGGGACAGACGGCGACTCGGGGGCCAGCGCGGTCGGGCCGAGGTCCACCCGGAGATCCACGCCGAAGCCGGCCAGCGACCCGAACGCGGCGGGGCCGTAGGACACCTCGGTCGCCGCGTCACCCACCACCACGATCGTGTCCGGCTTGGTGGCACACAGCAGGCGCACCGCGTCCACCGCGACGGCCCGTGCCTCGATCGGCTCACCACAGCCGACCTCGGGAACCAGCAACGGAGGATGAGGACAGACCGCGGCGGCGACGAGGGTCATCGACGTACCGGAGTACAGCAGGCGTCCGCGCCGGCCGACGCCGTGCCAGCAGACGCCAGGCCGACGGGACCGGGCGAGGACGGCCGCAGGGACGGGATGCCCAGGGTGACGATCGGCCGTCCGCCTGCCGGCTGCTGCGCGGCGGCCGCACCGCCACCGTCACGCCCGAGCGCCCACGCGTCCCCCGCACGGGTCGCCCGGTGGGACCGCAGGGGGCCGTCGGCGGTGAGGTGGTGGGGTGCCGCCCGCGTCACCACCGTCTCGACGACGTCGCCCGGGCGCACCGTAGGCGCGACCGCGGCGCCGCCCGCCCTCGAGCCCGAGCCGGTGGGCGAGCTCGCGGCCTCGTCCGCGCGGAAGTGCACGAGCCGTCCGTCCCGGGCCCGGCCGGACATCCGGCCGGTGGCGCCGTCCTTGCGCCCCTCTCCCTCCGAGACCAGCACCTCGACCCGCCGGCCGACCAGGGCCCGGTTCTCCGCCCAGGAGATCTCGTCCTGCAGGGCCACCAGCCGGGTATACCGGTCGGCTACAGTCGCCCGGTCCACCTGGGCATCCATGGTCGCTGCCGGGGTGCCCGGGCGAGGCGAGTACTGGAAGGTGAAGGCGCCGGAGAACCGGGCCGCCCGCACCACGTCGAGGGTGTCGGCGAAGTCCGCCTCGGTCTCGCCGGGGAAGCCCACGATGATGTCGGTGGTGATGGCCGCGTCGGGCATGACTGCCCGCACCCGCTCGACAATGCCGAGGAACCGGTCCCGACGGTACGAGCGGCGCATGCGGCGCAGCACGGTGTCCGACCCGGACTGCAACGGCATGTGCAGCTGGTGGCACACGTTCAAGGTGGTCGCCATGGCCTCGATGACGTCATCGGTGAAGTCGCGCGGATGCGGTGAGGTGAAGCGGACACGTTCGAGACCGTCGACGCGACCGCAGGCGGCCAGCAGCTTCGCGAAGGCACCGGGATCTCCCAGGGAGCGCCCGTAGGAGTTGACGTTCTGCCCCAGCAGCGTGATCTCCAGGGCGCCCTCCGCGACCAGGGCCTCGACCTCGGCGAGCACGTCGCCCGGCCGGCGGTCACGCTCGCGGCCACGCAGGCTGGGGACGATGCAGAAGGTGCAGGTGTTGTCGCATCCCACGCTGATGCTGACCCAGGCCGAGTGATGGCTGGCCCGCCGGGTCGGCAGAGAGCTCGGGAAGACCTCCAGGGCCTCGGCGATCTCGACCTGGGCCGCCGCGTTATGCCGCGCGCGCTCCAGCAGCACGGGCAGTCGGTGCAGGTTGTGCGTGCCGAAAACCACGTCAACCCAGGGTGCCCGGTCAAGGATCGCGGCCCGGTCCTTCTGGGCGAGGCAGCCCCCGACCGCGATCTGCATGCCCGGATGGCCCTTCTTCACCGGGACGAGCTGGCCGAGATTGCCGTACAGGCGGTTGTCGGCGTTCTCCCGCACCGCGCAGGTGTTGAACACGACTACATCCGCCTCGCCGCCGGGATCGACCGGGGAGTAGCCGGCGGATTCCAGCAGCCCACAGAGCCGTTCGGAGTCGTGGACGTTCATCTGGCACCCGAACGTGCGGACCTCGTAGCTGCGGCCGTTCACCCGACCAGCCTACGGCGCCTGCACCGGGCCGGGTCTGGGGTCGGGTGCGGGGGCGGGTCTGGGTTGGTCTGGGTTGGGTCCGGCGGGGACGGGATCGCGTCGCGGACCGCCTCGCCGGCGGGACCGGGACCCTCCCCGTCGGGAGCTGGGGCGACCCATCCTGGCCTGGAGGCCGCCCAAGATATCAGGCAACACCCCGCTCGATATATTTGCATAGGGGACGTAAT
>NZ_CDWRCM010000073.1:0-1880 GCF_977927585.1 Frankia sp. CcWB2
CCCTAGAAGCTCAATCGCTGTTGAAGTCAAGTGCTGTTGAGGCCAAGGCGACGGCGTACCGGTGACGGCTATTACCGGTTCCCCGTCGGGCGGCCGAGGACGCCGCTGAGCTTCACACCGCGTGCCTCGGAGCCCGTCCACGATCCCGGGCGAGCCGCGGCGGACTAGGGTGGGTCTCGATGTTCCAGGATGTCCGGACGCCCCGGTGGTGAACGACGAGGCCACCATGCCGATCCCCGGCCCCCGTGCGCTACCGGCCGGCTCCGCCGGCGCGGCACAGCCGCCGGTGCCGGTCCTGGCGCCGGGCACCGACGGGCAGCTCACCGCCGATCTGCTCGCCCGGGTAGGGGACTACGCCCGCGCCGCGCGTTCCACGGCGACCTGGCGGGCCTACGACAGTGACCTGCGCCAGTTCCGGGCCTGGTGTGAACGCCAGACGGTGCCGCTGTGCCCGCTGCCGGCGACCCCGGCGACGGTCGCCGGTTACCTCGCCACGCTCGCCGACGCCGGGTACAAGCCCTCGACGATCCGCCGCCGGCTCGCCGCGATCTCCGTCTCCCACCAGCTCGGTCGCCATCCCAACCCGGCGAGCGCACCGGAGGTCTGCGCCGTCTGGGACGGTATCCGCCGCACCCGCGGGGTCCGCCCGGACCGCAAGACCGCGCTGGACACCTCCCTGCTGGCCCGGGTCGTCGCCGGGCTGCGCGACGACCACCTCGTCGACGTCCGCGACCGGGCACTGCTGCTGATCGGGTTCGCCGGCTGCCTGCGCCGCTCCGAACTCGTCGGCCTCGACGTCGCCGACCTGCTCGAGACCCCCGACGGAGTCGTCCTGACGATCCGGGCCTCGAAGACCGACCAGGAGGCCGCCGGTGCCCTGGTCGGCGTCGCCTACGGCTCCTACCGGCCGACCTGCCCGGTACGGGCCTGGCGGGCCTGGGCGGGCGCCGCCGCGCTGACCGACGGGCCGGCGTTCCGCGCGGTCAACCGGCACGGGCAGGTCGCGCCGGGGCGGCTCTACCCGGGCTCGGTGGCCCGGATCGTGCAGCGCCGGGTGGCCGCCGCCGGACTCGACCCGGCCGACTTCGCCGGGCATTCGCTGCGCTCCGGGTTCGCCACCGCCGCCGCCCGCGCCGGTGTCGCCGACCGGTCGATCATGCGCCAGGGCCGGTGGCGCTCCTCGGCGTCGCTCGACAGCTACGTCCGCGCCGGACGGCTGTTCGACCGCGACAACCCCTCCGGCCGCGTCGGGCTGTGAACCCGACCAGCCTGGATCGAACCCGACCGGCCTGTTGCCGTCCCGTGGCCGCGGCCATCACCGTCGACTCCGTAGGAAGCCGTCGACGATCAACGCGACCAGGACCCCCCATAGCTGGACGACGAGCCCGTCGGCGCTGACCAGCCCCGCCCGCAGCAGCGCGCCCCCGCCGGCGACCGCGACTATCGTGCATGCGGCGTAACCGGCCCGACGATGCCCGTCGGATTCGCCGTGACGGTCCCCGGCGACCGGGGAGTCCGGCCTCGCCGGCGCGCCCACCGCGGCGCGCGGGTTCTCGCGGCGGGCGCCGCCCGGCAGGCGAAGGAGCAACGGACGCGGGTGCTCGCGCCTGTCCCGACGGCGTCGTCGACGCGGGCGGCGATGATTCATCGCAGGATACTCCTCGGGAAGCGGGTGTCGAATAGCACGGCGCCTGGGCCTGTTCACTGGACCGGCGGTACCGGGCAATAAGGTGGCGTGGATCGAGTCCTGGCCTGCATGCACCCTTCTTACTCAACGCAAGGAATGCGTGGCAAGATGCTTCGTCACCGGACCAAGGGAGGTCGACGCCGATGCCGAATGCGGCAACCGCCGTGCATTCATATCCTCCTACGCGATGGAT
>NZ_CDWRCM010000073.1:2414-4234 GCF_977927585.1 Frankia sp. CcWB2
ATCCGGAGGGTCAATGGAGTCGAAATGAAATAACTTGCGCGTTTCGAACCCTCCACAGGCCTGTGACCTGCGATGATGCTCTCGATCACGTATTTGTTACTTCATTACGTCCCCAATGCGGCAACTCCTGACGCATTCTTTCCGGCTCCCGCGTCCCCGCGATCGTCCACGAGAAGGTGCCATGTCCGGTAAACCACAACAGCCACCGCGCGCGACCGGGGACTCCCACCTCGACGCCCTCCTGGCCCGCCGCTACAAGGACTACGAGCAGCACTACAAACGGTACGGAGTGTCGTTGGGTGCGATCGCCCACGAGCTTGCCCCTGACGGGGCGGGCCGGGACGAACACCGCAACCTCGCGGCGCGGATCGGCCGCTTCTACCTGACCGGAACGGGGCGGTCCGCCGCCCGCTGGGCTTACTTCGAGACGGAGCTTCGGCTGTGGTTCTCCGCCGCGAAGACGCCAGCCGCGGAGCGAAAGACCATACTGGATGAGTACGCCGCGCTGTATCGCCGGGCCTTCCCGCACGCGACCGACGGCCCGTACGGGGCGCGGGCGGACACCGACGTGTCGTTCGAACAGCATGTCCAGAGTATCATGGCCGGGTTCACCCGGCTTCTCGGCACGAAGAGCATGCCCAGTGAATTGTCCGGTGAGGAGCTCCGGCGGATCGCCGGCGACCTGATTCCTCTCCTGGACAACAAAAGTATGTTCAATCCCTGCCTGGCCCTGAGCATGGAGATGACCAGAAGGCCGTTCGATGAGCAGAGCCGAGCGGCCGCGGAGGCGATCACCACGTGCGACGAACGGCTCGCTGAAATCGATCAGGCGCTCTGCGGGATCGGGGGACACGGTGTCCGGCGGCTACGCCGCGCCATCGCAGAGCACCGAACGGAACACCGTCGGATGCTTATGCTCCCCCCGATTGCCGACGGGGCCTTCCCAGACCTCGCCCGTACCGACGGCGTGCATCCGCCCGCAGGCACGGGATCGCCGTTGTCCGCCGGGTCCGCGGGGGGAAGGCCCGCCACGGGAACCGGATGTGACGGTGAACCGGATGTGACAATGGCCTGCCGATGACGGCACAGGGGGCGGTAACCGGTCCGCTTTCGGCGGCGGGAACGGCACCGGCCAGACTCGTCCCCCGATCGGCATTTATGATCATCTTTTTGGGGGTGGGGTGGGCGTGGCAGGCTGCCGGGTGTGAGCAGGGGCAGCGCCGCGGCCGATCACGTCCGCGGCACAGACGGCGAGGACGGTCCCCCGGCCGGGGCGGGCAGCACCCCGACCGATGTGCCCGATGTTTCCAATGGGCCCAAGGAGTCCGGTTCGCCAGGTGTTCCAGGTGTTCCAGGTGCGCCCGCCGGAGGCGGGCCGGACGCGGGTACCGATGTCGGGGCGGCCGCGGCGGGTCCGTCGTGGGACATCATCCTGTCCCACGCGAACGCGCCGCGGGACGCCGCGTGGGCGCGCTGGCTGGCCTGGCAGCTCGAGCAGGCCGGCTACCGGGTTGTGAGCCATCCGCTGACCGCGGCCCCCGCCGGGGACCCGACCCCGCCGGGGACACGGCGCTCCCCGGCGACCCCGCGCTCGACCTGGACCGGCATCTCACCCTCGGCGGGGAGATCCTGCTGATCTGGTCGTCCGCCTACCTGGCCGCGCTCACCCGCTCGGCCCAGGCCGGGGCCGCCGTGCCGGTGCCGGCGGTCCGGTCCCGCGGCGGGGGACGGTGCGAATGCCGCCCTCGGGGGAACGGGCGCCCCTGCCGGGGGAACGGCGCGGGGAGGACCGGCAGGGCGCCCGGCCCGGCCCGGCCGGG